>DPVW01000350.1:29396-46770 GCA_003529325.1 Candidatus Latescibacterota bacterium
ACTCGAGCCGCCATATCCGGGGCACGCTCTTCGGCGATCTCTCGGGTCCGCTCGAGCAACTCCGGCAGCAATTGCTGCACTTGCGGCAATTCGAGGAGACTGGGATCGGCGGACTGCAGTTGCGTGACTGCGACACGCTCCTGCGCGACTTCCTGACCGCTGCCATCGACGACGACATGGATGGGTGTGGGTGGCAGGAACCGATCGGCGCGCAACGCCTGATCGATCGTTGGCTCGGCAACGAACAATGCCTCGAGCAGCAAACCAGGAGAAGCGCCCGGCAGCACGGCCAGACAGGCATTGCCCATCTCGTGATCTAGTAGACCGTCCAGGGTGTCTCGTACCATGGGATGATCCCATGTCAGCATGGTACGCTCTGGATGCTCCAGGCCGATGGCGCGATCAAATGTAACCCCCATCTCCTCGCCGTGGAATCCAGGAAATTGACGATGATATTCGGAACCGGCGCGCAAAGCGTAACTACGCGGGCCGATCGGTTCGACGTCGAGTCCCCCTCTCTCAAATGCCTCCACCATAAATGTCTCGAGACCGGGATCCTTCTCCGAACGGGCGATCGCTCCCTGGAGTTCGCGGGCGGCGTCGATATCGAAAGAGGTCAACTCCAACAGGCGGTCACGGCCACTCTCCAACTCGGCCACGACCTGATCGTTGCGGGCTCGGCCGGCTTGGATCAACTCTTCAATTGGCCCATCATCCGACGCCTGCAGTGCCAGCAACAGTTGCGCGCCAAACTCTCGTTCGATTACCGGCGATCCGTGCCAGGGACGCGTGAAAACCTGCAGCGCCTCGTCGTGCCAGCGACGCAGTCGGGCCTGGGGTGTGCCCGCCACGACCACGGCGTGGAGATGAACCTGCGCGCCCTGACCGATGCGGTCGACGCGCCCGATGGCTTGCTCCAGACGGTCGGCACTCAATGGCAGATCCAGTAACACGAGATGCCGCGCCACCTGGAAATTGCGCCCTTCGGCGCCGATGGCGGAGCTGATCACGACCTGCGGTCCCTCTTGCTCCAGAAACCATGCCGCCTGCCGGTCACGCTCGATGGTGCTCATCTCCTCGTGGAAACGCGCCACATCACGACCTTCGGCGACCAGGGCATTGGCGAAGGCTTCCGCTTTGAGGCGCGTCGCACCCAGCACGAGGACCTTCTCCTCAGGATGGGCATCGAGAAAGTCAGCAAGCCACCTGGTGCGCGGGTCGAGCTCGATCCCCGTCAGGTGAAAGGCGTCGTCCTCACCAATGTCGTGGAGAAACTCGCGCCGCAGACGGTCCACCGGACCTGTGGGCAGTTCCACCGGTTGTGGATCACGACGTGGAAATCCGGGAATGCGAGCGCGCACATTGCGGAACATGACACGCCCGATACCGTGCAGATCGAGTAGTCGGCGCAGGAGTTTTTGTCTGGCTTCACGATCCTCCCCCGAGACGGCGAGCAGTTGTTCCACATCCTCGCCATCGAGTCGCGCCCTTACCAGAGCCAGATCTGTGGCATCGAGAGCGTCGCCCCCCTGCAGCTTCTCCGCCGTATCGGCAAGCTGCTGATAACCTGCCGCTTCGTTGTGAAAGGCAGTGGCGTCGTGGAAGCGCGCCGGATCAAGCAATGCCAGGCGCTGGAAGTGCGCTGCCTCCCCGTCTCTGTCCGGTGTCGCGCTCATCAGGATCATGTGATCGACACTGGCGGCGAGACGCTCGACAAGAGCGTATTCGTCACTCGCCGGCTGCAAATGGTGGGCCTCGTCGACGATGACGATATCCCAGGGGGACTCCAGGAAGGACTCCCCCACCTCGACACCGAGAGGACAGATGAACAACTGCGCATCGAGCAACTGTTCCGGTAGATCGTCGCTTTTCGGATCGATGGTACCCCCACCGTGCGTCTCGGCGCCGATGACGCGCAGGATGAGATTAAAGCGCAGATACGCCTCTGCCAGCCATTGGTGCACAAGACTTGGTGGTACGAGAATCAGTGCACTCTCCACGCGCCCCGTGAGCAGCATCCGGTGCAGCACGAGCAGGGCTTCGATCGTCTTGCCGAGGCCGACCTCATCGGCGAGCAGCACACGCACGCGGTGCCGTTCGCAGACATCGCGTGCGATGGACAGTTGGTGATCGAACAGGCGAATCCGTCCACCGAGAAAACCACGTGCCGGCGATGCCAGCATACGATGGCGGATGCTCAGTGCCATATGGCGCAGATCGAACAGACCCGGTGCGTCGATCTGTGCCGTACGCAGGCGATTTTCGGGAGTCGCTACGTCGATGGCGGCATCCAGGTCGGCTTCGCTCAGTTGCTGGCCTTCACCACGGTAGCTGAGCAGATCACCATCCTCCACCACCTCCTCGATGCGGAACTCGGCGCCCTGCCCCAGGGCTTTCTGGCCCTCGATCAGTTGTGCTCGTGCCAGGGGCGCATTCTGTACCGTGTAGCGCCGGGTTACGCCACGCGCCGGGTAGGTGATCACGACCTGGCGATTTTCTACGAGTTCCACGAGGCCCAGACCCAGTTCCGGTTCGGTCAGACTGTGCCAACGCTGGCCAGCAACAAAATTCAATCCGCAATGCTCTTTCGATGACGCGGCCTGAAAGCCGTTAGAAGATGATATTCGAACAGGACAAGGTACGGCCTTCGACGTCGCCGTGGAGATGTGTGGCGTGCGGTGTCACGCGATGACCCTGTTTGGGGTCTTGTAGGGAACCCGACTTATCTTGCAAAAAATATGACTACCGCTCTGGCCATTGGGCCCGCTGCCCCGATCTCTGTCGAATCCGACGATCTCTACGCGCACATGACGGCGCTGGGATTGTTCTCGATTTCCTCGTACAAACTCTGGTGTCGGCGCCACGGCTTTTCCATGGACCTGGACAAGTCCGCCACCGCGCACCTGGCGGACCTGATCAAGCGCATCGCCAGCGGCGCGTTCGATGGCGGATTTCTCGCCGAGCCCATGGTCCGCGTGCCCCCCCCTGTTCGACGAGATCGACCACGTCGAGGATGGACGACAGGCACTGTGCCGGCTGCTGCTGCACGTCGGAAAATACGGTCGGACTCAGAGCCATCGAAATCTCGTCATCGCCGGTCTGTCTCAACTTGCCTTACATCACCGGCACTGGGTCCGCCCCATTCAGGACTGGCGCCCGACAACCCGTAAGCCGAATGATCAGTTCCGGGAACTGGCGACACACCTGCTGGCACGATACCCTGTGCCTCCCTGCCTGCATTCCAGCTGGTTTGAGAATGACCCACAGGAAGCGGCCATTCAGCAGGGCTGGTTTCTGCATGTCGCCCAGGGCAACAACATCCGCACCGCCAATGACCTGCCTTTTTAGTTGACGAAGCGGGCGGCACATCTGTTCACCCCATGCTCGATCGCAGCTACATCGAAGGACAATAACCCTCTACTCGCGGTCCAGCGGTCCGGGCGATACCTTTCTTCGCCAATTCAGGAGACTGCGTCCATGACCCCGCCCAACATCCTTTTCTTCCACGCTCACAACACGGGCCGCTTCATCGAACCATATGGCCATGCTGTGCCGACGCCGCATCTACTGCGACTGGCCCGCTCCGGCTCCCTGTTCCGGCGCGCCTTTTCCGCCGCGCCTTCCTGCTCACCGAGCCGTGCCGCATTTCTGACCGGACAGTATCCACATTGCTCCGGCATGCTCGGTCTCGCCCATCGTGGGTTTGCCCTGAGACATCCCCAGCGACATATCGCCAGGCTGTTGAGTGATCACGGGTATGAAACAGCCCAATGTGGCACCGAGCATGTGCACGCCCACGAGAAAGGCACGGGGGATGGTGGCCTCTACGACCATGTCCTGACGCGGGACCACAGCGCCAAGGCGGCGGATGTGGCCCCCGTGGTATGCGACTACCTGCGTAGCAAACCGAAGCGACCCTTCTTTCTCAACATCGGCACCCAGCAAACGCACACACCCTATCCCGAGCCGCAACCGGAACTCTACAGCGCCGAGAATCCCGATCACTGCACACCGCCCAGACCCTTCCCTGACACACCTGCTCTGCGCGAGATGACCGCCGGCTTCAAACGATCCGCCCGCGAAATGGACGCTGCCCTCGGGGCGATTCTGCAGACACTGGCAGAAACCGGTCAGGATGCCAACACCTACGTCTTCGCCTTCACCGACCACGGCTTGCAGTGGCCTCTGCACATCGGCAATGTCGGCGAACATGGCAACGCCGCCTTCTTTGTCGCCCACGGCCCCAAACACTTCACCGGCGGCCACACCTTCGATGCCATGGTCTCCCTCATGGACCTGCTACCCACGGTCTGTGACCTCGTCGGCCTGCAGCCCATGCCCTGGTTGCAGGGCAAGTCCCTGCTGCCGCTGATGGACGGCACCCTCGATCGACTGCACGAACAACTGTTCTTCGAGCAGACCAATCACGCCGCCTACGAACCGATGCGTGCCGTGCGCACCGAGCGCTACATCTATATCCGTCGCTTCGATGAACGGCAGCAGCTGGTGCTCCCCAATACGGACGACACACCCGCAAAACAGGACATGCTCGACCATGGCTGGCAAGCACAACCCCGCCAGCAGGAGATGCTGTACGACCACTACTTCGACCCGGACCAGCAGAACAATCTGGTCGACCGCCCCGAACTGGCGACGACGCGGCAACAGCTGCGTGACGCCCTGGATCGCTGGATGAAGGAGACCGATGACCCTCTGCTACTCGGCCCGGTGCCTTTGCCCTGCGGCGTGCAGGTCACCGATCCGGATGCATTCTCACCTGGACAACAACCACTGATCACAGGGACCTAGGAATGCCATGAACATCACCGCCCAGCATGTCGACCAGTTCGTCGACGACGGCCTGACCTTGATAGATGATGTCTTCTCCGATGACGAGATGAGCGCCGCCAGCACCGCCTTCGATCATTGGTACACACACGGTGAAAAAACCGACGGTATCACCCAGTACTTCGATGAACCGGGACTGACGGACGTGCTCCAGCATCCCCATCTTGAGGAAGCAGCCAAACGCATGCTTGGCGCCGAGGCGGTGGTACTCAACTCTTCCGCCTTGCTGTTCAAACGGCCGGAGCAGACCACGGACTGGACACAGTTGAGCCAGCACGTGGACATCATGTTCAGCCACGAGGAGATGCAAGAAACGCCACGGAGGATGCTGGCGATGATGATGGTCTTCGTCGACGATCTACCCGCGGGACGGGGCAACACCTTCGTCCGCCTCGGTAGCCATCGTGTCATCGCCGACTGGTTGCGGGACAACGGCGAACAACCGGTGAAAGCACAACCGACAAAGTTTGAGGATCTACCCACCGAGCTGGAGTTCACAAAGCTGACCCCCGTGGTCGCCAAACGAGGTCAGACGGCGGCCTTCAGCACCGCCCTCGTTCACTGCGGCAGCACCAACATCGATACGCAGTCACGCAAGATCATGTTCGTCAACTTCTGTGCACTTGGCATGATGAAGCAGACGAGTGGCAACCACAATCTGCGCGACATTCGCAGTACGTGGCGCGAGCGTTTGAACGCCTCTTTTCACCCGGATCGCCGGCACCTGTTGCTCGACAACGAGTGACATGCAGCAGCAGCGCGTGCTCAGACTGGGAGGATGCGGATCTCCACCGCTTCAACACGCACCGGTTCTGCCTCACTCGTAAGTCGGATGCGGATGCGGTTGCGTCGGCCGCCATCGACGAGGTCGTCCACTGGCAGTGTGTAGTGGATGCGACGCAGTGCCTCTTCTACCACTACCGAAATAACCGAAAGTTCAGCACCATCGTTGACGCTGGCCAGAGGCACTTCGGCAACCGACCCCTCGGGTCCGATCATGTCGGCAAAGGTGACGACGTGGGTCCGCGACAGGAACTCTTGGATCATCCGGTCCGTCCGGATCGAAACCCTCCCAGGTCGATGTCCACACACCCGAGTCGTAGTTGGCACGACTGGCGTTGGTATTACACAGAAAGGTGGTGACCCCGGCGTTGGCGATGCGATCGATGTACGCATCGAGGTTGGCGCCTCCGCGACCACCGGTGTGATCACCGTGGAAGAAAAAGTCGGTGCTGTCTTCGTTGTAGTACAGTGGTGCTGACAGGTGGGGGCTCGCTCGTCATGCCCAGACGAAGATTTCGTCGTCGTCGGCTGACATGGCAAAAAAGATGGCCAGTACCGCCCTGGGTGTGTCACCAACGATCTTAGGCACTTCGTGGATGTTCTCTGAGAAGAAGAAGTAGAGATCACCTGGATCGAGCTTGACCTGAACGCGCTCGACCTGGTTTCTGGCGGCATACTCTGCAAACGAGTTGCTCGCCAGCACGGGCTGCAGTTGCGGCGTCCAGGGACAGTTGTTGATGAAGGCCTCACCACTTTCGCCCTCACTGGCCGAATTCTGCAGGCAGAGGACGCCGGCGAACTGGTGCTCGAAACGACTGACGGCATACTCGTATGCTTCGCTGCGTTTGGCGACCGAGTCATAGTGCGGGCCATGCCCGAGCTCGGCATGATAGATGCGGAAAATCGCCGGTCCGTACAGACTGCCATCCGATTCACGGGCGGTCTTGACATCCTTGTCGGGCGCCAGCGCCGACAGTGCCTGATACATGATCGATACCGGATCGGCATAGCCGTCGAACAAGGTGGCAAATAGCTCGTGCGTGGAGGCTGAGTGTTCGAAGAAGGCCTGGCGATCTGCGCGATGTTTACCAAAGCTGGTGCCGATATCGATGCGCCGCGGTGTAAGGTCTCCCGTCGTGTGTGGATCGTAGAGCAGACCGCGCTCACGGAAACGTTCCAGCAGACCGGCACAGTGGGTAGGATCGAAGCTCTGGCGTAGGACGAGGGCCGGCACCTCGCCCCGCACCAACGCCATCAACGGCTCGCCGGCGAACCGTTGTACGAGATCCTCGGCTGTGCCCTCAGCTGCCGTCCACCCCGTCGCCGTCATGAGGGCCGCTTGTTGGCAAGGACCCACACGTCGCGGAAGAAAGACTGACGCTCTTCGGCCAGACCCTCGATGACGATCCGATTCATGCAGGGCTTGGGTTCGTGGAAGCGCACCGACACGTGATTGTAGGCGATGAGGATCGCATTGCGGCCATTGTCCGGATGTGTCCACTTCGCCGCGGTATGCCGCACGCCCTCTGAAAACACCACCAGACTACCCGCAGGACAACCATAGGTCTCCCAGATACCAGAATCTGGATCGTCGGCTGCTTCCGGCCATGTCCCCAGTTGGGCGGAACCCAGATTGGCTTTATGCGAACCAGGTACCAGGCAGGTTCCCCCCTGTCCTTTGACGACCTCATTCAACTCCCAGACGATGCGCGTCATGCCGCTGTAGATACGACCATTGTGAAACCGATAAGAATTCGACGGATCGAGGTTGGTCCCACCCGCATGCGGTCTCCAGGGATCGTTGCTGTCAACGGCTGCCCGGTTGGAGACAAAAACGCTCTCCAGACGAATGCGTTCCGGTTTCGGATCGATCACGGCCTGGAGAATGCCCATCACTCTTGGATGATCGATAAGGAATTCCGCAGGACCCGCAATCGGCGCCCGGTGCTTCTCCGGAAGACTGTCAGCCGCCTTTGACAGTGACGTCATATGCTCCCGCAGCCTTTGAATTTCCTCCACCGTCAGCACGGATGGAATGACGAGGAAGCCTTTGAGATCGAACAGGAATTGTTCGTATTCGGACATCCCCTGCGCCGAGGTCGCCACTGCCGCAGTGCTCACTGTCGCCTCTCCTTCTCCTGCCCCCTGCTCATCCAAACCTGCTCGGTCACCACCTTCATCTCTTCGAGACGATCCCACACACCCTCTGTATCCTGATAGATCAGCGACAGGGGACCGTCAAATCCCGCCGTCACCGAGAGCTCGACATTCTCGATATAGGCTTCCCGGTCCATCTCCCCATTCACATATTCAGCCTTCGCGTGGATCGACGTCGCCTGCGGCAGCACCGCAGCCAGATCTCGCGTACGTGTCTGCTCTGGAAAATTGCCGAAGTCAGCACACAGGCCGACCTCTCCATGACAACGCGCCAGGATCTCCAGGCAGACCTCCGGCCGCGCGGCGAGCTGCTTGAAGTTCTCCGTCAAGGTTCTCACGCCTTTGGCCTTGGCGTATTCTGTCAGCCCCAGCAGACCATCCACACTACGCAGGATCGCGTCTTCAGCCGGCGCTTGATCTCCGGCGATGATCCGCACATGGCCTGCACCAAGGGTTGCTGCCACATCGATCCATCGACGCATCATCTTCAGATCAGCCGTGCGCTCGGTTTCGTGGGCCGCCGAGATGTCCCCGGTATCGATGAGAATGCTGAAAAGTTCGATGTCAGCGGCGTCGATGGCGGAATTCAGTTCCCCGAGATAAGCCTGCTCCGTGCTCGGAAAGTGGAAGTGGCAGAACTCGACGGTACCGATCCCGTGTCGCCGCGCCTCGCCCGGGACATCGAGCAACTCGATCTTCGGCATCTCGTCACATCGATTGGTCATCTCACCATCGGCATCCGTCTCATACCAGGCTTTCCCCAGCAGACGATGCAGACTCCAGCTCGAAATGGATAGTCTGGCTGTGGTCATTCCTAGACCGCCCCCACGCGGTCGAGTAGCAGGGCGGCGCCCCGTTTGTATCCCTGCGCTCCCAGGGAGTGACCAGGATCGTCGGTGAGCAGGAATTCGACGTCCACGCCTGCCGCATCGAGAGCATCACGTAGCTGTTCGCACGACTCGGTGCCGACGCGGGCGTCAGATTTTCCGATCGCCAAGAACACCGACCGATCGGCGGCCTTCGAGGCCCACCCACTCAAGGCGAGTCCGACAACATCTGGCAGGTCGACATCCGCCTCAAACTCGGCAAGCAGACGCCAATCCGTCACCGGAGCATATCCAGCTGCCGCCACAATCCGTGGTTCATGGACCAGCAGATACAGGGCCAGATATCCGCCGCGTGAAGTACCGCAAGTCACGATGCGCCCCGCTGCGGCCAGACCTCGGTGCACGCAGTTGTCGATGACCGCCCTGGCGTCCTCGGCGAAAACCGCAAATGGATCGATGCCACCCTTTACCAACGAGTTTCGCAGTCCGTGGATCCCTGAGCCGAAGTGATCGATGCGTTCGCCGTGGCCGGTGAAGTCAAAGCTCAACGCCCGATGTCCCGCCGCAAGAAAGGCATTGGATGTGCAGTTGTAAGGCGCCTGCAGCAGGGAACTCTCCCGACCCGATGCGAAGCTCATCAGCAGCGCCGGTTCGGCCGCCAGACGATCAGACGGCGGTGAGAGCAGCGTAACCGTCACATTTCGCTCTCCCACCGCCACGACAAAATCCTCGCGTTCGCTGCCTTCTACCTGCTCATTCGTCCCCATAAGACCGCCGAACCTATCCGCGACGGCCCGTCGTGACAAATGCTCTTTTTCAGGCCTGGGCTAGAGAACCCGGTGCCGACATGGCTCCTTGATGCAGAAGGCGCCTTCTGTTACGGAGAAACGATGTGGAAAATTTGACCTCGCTGATCGAGCGAGTTCGTGCAGGCAAACGAGAAGCGTATGGTGACCAGAGCAACATGGTCGGCCTCTTGGCTCGCCCTGACTTCCACAAGCTCCCCGACGCGAAGAGATTGGGAGAATTGCACGCCACACCGGATGATCCCGCCATCTACCTCGACTTCGCTGTCACAGCGGCATCTCTCGATTGCAGGTTGAGCCTCTGTTACCCCGCCACGGTGCTGCGGAGCTTGCTCCCCCACCTGCGGGACATGAAGAAACGGCCCCGTCGGATCGAGCACCGACGGGGCTTTAATTACTGGCACGACGCCAGATGGTTGCCGCTGTCAGTGCAGCGGCAGTCACCAGCGTTGCCGCCGCCAATGCCAATCCATGTCCCTGGGCGAGCAACAGCGGCGCTGCCGTCAGCAGGCCAATCTCGACAGGTGCCAGGAATAGGTAGACGACACCGAAGTCGGCGAGCGCCTCGGACTCGTTGCGTGGATCGACGATCCGTAGAAGGGCGATCCCCATGGCCGTAACGCCAGTGATCCAACCCCAGGTAAACAGGGATCGTTCGAACCAGTATCCACCGCCCCGTGCGTCAAAGACACGGGGACCCAGCACGAAGAACAGCATGGCACAGAAACCAATGCCCGCCACCAGCAGCAATGCCAGTGGCCCCGCATAAGCTACGAGGATGGGGATACGGATAGAGGCGATACCGTAGACGACGAGCAGATCCGTGAAGGCGCCACTGAGATGGCCCATCGTATCTCGATCGATGTAGTCGATCGTCCCGGTCTGGCGTAGGAGATTGCGCAGAATCGATGCCATGACAAATGCCAGGCAGAAGACGGGAAGCCGTATGTCCGGCAGGATCTCTGCCGCCCACTGGCTTGCACCGTAGGCGACGAGTGCCGTCGCCGCGATCAGACCACCATGTAGTGCCAGGGTGTCAATCGAATTCGATGAGATACTCTCCACACCTATGGGGACACGCTCGTTTACGGGCACCAGACCAGTACGCAGTGCCACGGGCAACTGGTCGAAGCCACCCACATGGCGCGCCTGCCCACTACGGGACCCCCACGCCACCCACACCAGGCCGCCGACGATAGCGGTCAGAACCCCTATCGTCGCCGACGTCATCGCCAGGGGCCCCGCCTCCGGCCAGCCGAGACCGGCGTAGACCTCGCCCACCGCCGCCGCCGTCCCGTGGCCACCGACGAAACCCACGGCGATGAGTGCACCGAACCCCGGATTGAGATCCGGCCACAGCGGCCGCAGCAGGATTGCCGCCAAGGCGACGCCGACACCCCATTGTCCGACAATCGCCACCGTCGAGAACGACCACAGGTGGGCCAACCGCCGTGTCAACACACCGCTGGTCGTTGACGCGGCGGCGAAGGGCAACGCGGCGAACACCAGGGCGATGAGAATTCCGGGGTACTGTGCAAAGGCGTCCGACAAGGGCAACAGGTCTGCCCCATTCGGGCCAAGTGCGAGACCGAGAAAACCGCCGATCACCCCCGCCGGCAGGAACAACCGCTGCAACACGCCGACACGCGCGCGCAGGATCGTGCCACACAACAACAGTGCCGAGCCGACGCCCAGGTCGATGAACAACTGCCAGGCGGGGGAGGTCACCCAGCTACCAGGGCAGGGACTTGGTCACCACCGCCTTGCGCAGATTGCCCAGCCAGATCGGCCAGAACCATTGCGTCTGACTGCCTTTTGGCAGAGAGGCAGGATCGATGACGTATTTCTTCTTTCGATCGATACCCTCACTCAGCATGTTTTCGATCGCCGAGTAGGGAATCCACGCGAAGGTGCCCCGTTCAGCGTACGCATCATTGTCGGCCGGTATTGGATGATTCATCACCCAGGGCACAGGGACAAATGGGACCTCGACGAAATACGACGCAAAATCTCCATCCATCACCGGCTCCAGTTTCTTGATCTTCTTCAGCAGGTCCGCCGCCTTGAAGTAACCTCGCGACTCTTCCTGGGCCTTGCGCGCCGCCGTCTGTGCCACCGATTCGCCTTCCATGGCACCGCCCCCAAAACCGGCCCAACCCCTATCACTGTCCGCATGTTCTGCCAGCAGTAGATAAACCTCGCCACCGGATTGGAAATACAGCACCATACCCGCCGGTGCCTCAGCTACAGCAGCACCGCACAGTAGCGTCAGAAGCCCAGCACAATAGATCAACCGCCTCATATCAACCTTTCTATTCGCACTCTCATTGAGTTTTTCGTCGGATACATCCGCTCCGAAAGTAAGGATATTCTGGGCCACCGAGCTGTCGCGTGCCCGCCGAACTCTCTGGTCGATGCTCACGGAGGTTGGGACCAACACACTCCGCCCTAAACGTCAGCAAACCCGCGATCACTCGTCAAACCTGGGGCCATCTCACTATACTACCCTCTCCACTCCAAAGGAGGCGCGTCCAACACTATGCACCTGCACCCCATCGACCTGCTGATCGTCGTCGCATATATCGGCGGTACCATCGCCGTGGGCTTGCTGGCACGCACCGCAATCCATGGCATCTCAGACTTCCTCGTCGCCGGCCGCGCGTTGAAAACACACATGGCCGCCGCCACCATGGTCAGCACCGGACTCGGCCTGGTTACGGTCATGTACATGGCGCAGGAAGGTTTCGTGAATGGCTTCGCCCCGTTCATTGTCGGCGTCATTGCGACGTGTGCGCATTTCGTCATCGGCAAAACCGGGTTCCTCGTCAGTCGACTGCGCCATCTGCGGTTGATGACGATACCGGAGCTGTACGAGATAAAGTATTCGCGGGGCGTGCGTCTGTTGGGTGGCTGTATTCTGGGACTCGCTGGCACACTCAATATGTGCCTGTTCCCGATTCTGGGATCGAAGTTTGTCGTCGGCTTCACCGGCATGCCGGAGGCCTGGACCAACCCGGTCATGATCGTGCTGCTCGTCATCGTCGTGTTCTATACGCTGATGGGAGGCATGGTCTCCGTCGTGCTCACCGACTTCGCCCAGTTCGTGCTGTTGACCTTGGGCTTCGCCATCGGCACTTACTGCGTTCTCACCCATCCCGACTTGGGTTGGGACGTCATCGTCGCCTCCCTTGAACAACACAAAGGCGCCGATGCTTTCGATCCCATCAGCAACATCTCCTATGGTTGGACCTTCGTCTTCTACTTCATCGCCATCTCCTTCATAGGCACCCTCTGGCAGCCGGAAGTATCACGCCCCCTGTCATCAGCCGACTCGGAGGTAGCACGCAAGATCTTCTGGATCCAGGGACTCACTGCTGTAGGCCGCGCCGTGATCCCCATGTTCTGGGGTGCCGCCGCTTTTGCCTGGACCCACCTGCCATCCTACACCGGCGCCTATGCCGCCGACGGTCAATCAGCTGTACCCGAGATGCTGGGCCAGATCCTGCCCGTCGGTGTTGCCGGGCTGTTGCTGGCAGGCATGTTTGCCGCCTTCATGTCAACTCACGACAGTTATCTGCTCGCCTGGAGTGGTGTCATCGTCAGAGATGTCGTCTCCCCGATCAAGGCGATGCTCGCCTGCAGTGATCAGAGTTGTGGCGAAGACGACACCTGGGGTGGCCTGTCCAGCGAAAAGGAAGTCTACTGGACACGATTCTGCGTCGTCCTGCTCGCGCTGATGCTGGCGTTGTTTGGCATGTTCTTCATCAACCGGCTACCGGAAACCGCCTTCAAGTGGATGTATTTGACGGGCACGATCTATTTCGCCGGCACGGTAGGCACAGTGCTGTTGGGCCTCTACTGGAGCAAGTCCAACGCCGTCGGCGCTTACTGCGCCTTGATCCTGGGCGCCTTTGGTCCACTCAACTTCCTGATCATGAGCATGGTCCCGGAATCGGTACCGGCCGCCATTCTGCCATTTGTCGAAAATTCGAATCTAACAAATCTGGCCAGCCTCTTTCTCGGCGGCTTCGGCATGGTCGTCGGTTCCCTGTTGACACAAAAAAGTCACCCACCGCGTGCCCTCAGCTTTTCCGGCATGCGCTAGGAGAAAAACCAATGGATATCTCTGCCTGGAAAAGTGTGTGGAGTCTGGTCTTCACAGTCTCCAGCATCATGTTCTACCTCACCGTCGCCATCGTCGCCTATAAAGGTGCCGGTGACGTGGCGCAGATGATCCGCGAGATGATGGCTAAACGCTAGATCATCGGGACTTGCGATTGTTGCGCTGCCTTACGCAGCTTCGTCTTATGGACATCATCGAATACGACGATAGCGCCCACTTCCTCGAACGGGCGGCACCCGTACTGAGTCGTAACGAGGCTTTCACCGGGTTGATCTACGGTGTCGCCGACCGCGTCGGGCGCATCGCCGAGATGGATCCGGACGAGGACCCGCCCTTTCTGGCAACGGTGGAACAGGACACGAGATCCGCTTGCTCGCCGTCATGACGCCGCCGCATCGGCCCCTGCTGCACGCCCGTGGTGACACCCCTGAGTCCGACTCCCTGCAGGCACTTGCCGATCACATGCGGGCCAACACAAGAGTAGTACCCGTGGGACCCCGACCACTGAGCGAAGCCTTCGCCGATATCTGGACAAGCGTCTCAGGCCAGAGTCTGGGTCAGGGATTGGCCATGATGGTGTATGAATTGCGCCAGATCCAGAAGTCGGAACCCGTCGACTTCGCCGCCCGATCCCGTCCGACACCGACGGGAATGGCCATCAATGCCGTCTACACACCGGCGGCACTTCGTGGCCGAGGGTATGCATCGGCCTGTGTCACGGCGCTCTGCCGTGAAATCCTGGATAGTGGCAGGAGCTTCTGCACCCTCTTTGCCGATGTCGGAAACCCCACGGCAAATGGCATCTATCAGCGAATCGGCTTCCAGCCCCTCGGAGAATTCGTCGAGCTCGACTTCGTCTGATGGAGAAGGCCGATGTCGAGCCTCGTGGCATTTATCTCGACATCAAGGGTTTTCGTGACCGACCGCCCATCGTACTCGGTATTGCCGTTGGGGAAACGTTTGAGCAAGTCGTCACCGATGCCGACTTTGGGGATGCCGCCCTGGCCAAGGATCTGCGCTTCAATCGCTTTGAGGACGAGGTGCAAGCCCTCGTGGTTCGATGCAGACGCGAGTCGCGACGGATCTTCGCCTTCTCGAGACAGATCCTGCATGCAATCGAACACTTCGCACCATCGGCTGCGGCGGTGATGGATCTCTACGAAGACGCCCGGGAACTGGCCCTGTTATGGCACGAGAAGTCCCGCCGAGGAGCAGAGCCGGACTGGAGTCTGGCCGACTTTCTCGCCGACCTCGAACGACCGCAACCCCGCCTGTTGGCGCCCAAACACACTTCCAGTCGCCTCCGCTACGTCGAACAACAACTGCGCAAACACGGTGCGTATGATGCCATTACCGGCGGTGCCAAGGCGAAGTGGACGAAACTGCTGCAGCAGAATGAGAGTGACACACGAGGAACCCGGGAGTTGGTGCTGCATGCGGCGCGCGAACTGACGTGCCGCTGACCCCCGATTGTAGCACGTGGCCTCTCTTCATGCTGGGTTGCGATTCCCAACGGGATTTTGTATCCTCGAAACAGGATGGCGTCAGATTGGCGTCGCGATCGCCACCTTCGAGGAGGGGATCATGGAGCCGTGGAACGTAGGGTGGTCTTAGCGATCCGCTACGACCACCGCTGAAACCCACCGCACCACCGAACCGACGGCGGAGCCGCTGCCGGTTCATGCGGGTCCAGCCTGGACCCCACAGTCATTGACAGAAAGGCCTCCCGTCCCGAGCGGATGGGGGGCCTTTCTCGGTCCCCTGCATACGCCAGACTTCGTCCTGAATCTTACCCGGGGCGTGGTACAGAGAATCGCGATGCAGATCGTGATCCCGCTCCGGGTTTCCGGTTGGTCAAACTCAATCCGGGCCTGCCGCGGCGGCTTGGCGCTCCAACTCACCGCGCCAACCCACTACCTCACCAGCCTTGATGCGATTGATATCCCATGCCGGATAACGATCCTCGAGCGTGTCCCCCAGTTTGTGGTTTGCCGCCCATCGGTCCCAGGCGGTTTTCATCCACTCATACGGCAGGGCCTCACGCACTGCAGGGTCGAGTTGCCACGCACTGCGTACGTCGACCACTGCCGGTTCCTTCTCCGACGGGCCTGACCACTTCGACCAACCGATGGACAGGGTGTTGCGTTCACGATCCGGGACGGTATGCCCTGTGTGGATGTTGGAGCCAACACGAATAAGGGCCTCCCCCGCCTTGAGCCGAACCGCCACCTGATCTGGCAGCGGGTCTGTGCCATTCCAGCTGGGAGTGTGTGGCACCCCATCTTCCTTCATCTTCTTTGGCAGCAGCACGTCGTGCTCATACGGCGTGCGCCAGCGATTGTGGCTGCCGGGAATCAGCTCGTGACACTCGTCGTCCGACAGCGCCAGAAACAGACTCACCCCATTTCGTTCGGCGAGGGACTTCGCATTGTTCTCTCGGATTTCTTCCCATCGAATCTTCTCGACCTCCTCAGAGTATGCCTCGGGACCATCGCCGCGGACCTCTTTCTGCGCGAAGTAGGCCTCCCCGGTGCCCCACCACGTCACATCCCGGTGCCATCCAAGTGCATGTTCTTTCTGTCGCGGATTGCACCACAACAGCATGCCTCCCATCGCCATATCCTCAGGTTTGAGTCCCCCACACCAGGAGTCGACGAAGCTGAGGAGCTCTGGCGAGCCGTGGAACCTGGCGAAGTCGGGTTCGCCGAAGGCGGGATGAATGAGGCCCCGGATCGCCCACGGCTCATCACCGGCGGCGCGATGGATGTAACCCTTGGAGCAGTCCATCTTGCTGTAACCGAGCTCGGGTGCGCACGCCTCGGTTACCCGACGACCCGCTTCCCGTAGAATGGCAATCCACGGGTTGCCGACGAAGTCGGTGATGATGACAAAACCATGCTCTTCGAGGTAGGCCAATCTTTCTGGTGTGGCACCGGGGGCGGCAAGTTCCGGTAGGGCATCGGCAAATGCCGGGGCGCGGTACTCTGATTCAGGTGGGGGTGGTGACTGGCTCATCGTCGCTCTCTCCTATTCGAGGCTGCTGGTGTTCTGCCATTCAACGGGCCACAATCTCTGAGATTCAACCTCCCGCCACAACGGCCTTTAGGCTGATTCGCGCTCATTCGTGTCTCAACGCTTGTGCCGGATTGGCCACCACCACCCGCAGGGTCTGATAACCAACGGTCAGCCATGCAACCCATATCATCGCCCTGAAGTTGGTTTCATCTGCAGTGAAGTATGCATATTGAACATCAACCCAATCCCCCCTCGAGAGAACGATCCCCTCGTGACAATCGATATCTCATGGCTGAGCGATACACTCGGGTACCATTATGTCGATCTGGCGGGCGCACGGATCAGAGAAAAGCTCTCTGGGGAAGACAGTGTCAACTTTGTGCTCGACAGCGGTGCCGACCAGTTCGTAGCGAAGTGGTACTCCAACGTCGACATGCGGATGCTGGGCGAGGAGCTTGCGGCGATGCGTTGGCTTGCCACTCGCGGTGTTTCGGTGCCAGCTGTCGTTGTGACTCGCGACGGCACTGACTTCGCCGAAGTTGCAGGGGGTTGCCTGGTACTGCTGCATTTCATCGCAGGCGACGTCCTTGGTGATGACTTTTCATGCGCACTGCAGATTGCAGCATTCCTGGCCGACTTCCATCAGCAATCGACTGCATTCACGGGTCCATTCTGTTCTGACCGTTCTGAGTTCGCCCGCCTGGCGGCCTTCAAGTCCAGCTGCGCCGATGACGGGGCAATCGTTCACGTGGACGGGATCCAGCGCTTTATCAGCGACTACGAGAACGAGGTCGCCCTGTTCCGGGCAACACAAC
>DPVW01000321.1:0-2511 GCA_003529325.1 Candidatus Latescibacterota bacterium
GATCACCAGTCATAGCCGGTGCCTTGCAGGTACTTTCGGATGGCGCCTGGCTCTGTGAGCTCAAAGTGAAACACGCGCGCCAGCAGGACAGCCCACGACATCCGCTTGGATAGGACGGGGACTTCTCTTTGGCCGACGTGATTGCCGTCCACGGAGTTGGAAGGCGGGTAGGCCCTAGATTAGCTTGTGACCGCCCGGGGCATGGTCCCGAGGTTAGTTGAAACAGCACAGGCTCCAAGAAATTACCCATACCATCAAATGCCTGGACTATTCAGCCTTTATGCGAGCGTATAATGAGGCACTTGACCGTGTACGCTTACGGCGACATCGACGAGCTGATCGAGAAGGAAGCCGCCGGTGGCGCCAAAGCACCTTTGCCCGGTACGGGCGACAAGCCTGAGACCGAGAGACCGGATAGCTGATTGATATGGCAGACACCGCATTGCTCCTCGATGATGGCATGAGAAGATTTGTTGTTGATGGCTATTTGCTCGTGAAACCGGACGTGCCCCGGTCTGTGCACGAAGGCATTCATTTGCGCCTGCAGGATCTGGTCCCCCGCCACGGGTCTCTCGGCAACAACCTCCTGCCGCTCATACCGGAGATCCGGGATGTGTTCGACGCCCCTGCCGTTCACGGCGCCCTGACGAGCATCCTCGGTCACGGCTATGTCATGCACACGCACCGCTACTGTCATACCAACCGGCCTGGCTCCAAGGGGCAGGATATGCACAAAGATTCGTATGAGGGGGACGAACAAGTGCGCCACCACCGCTGCCGCTGGGCCATGGCGTTCTACTATCCGCAGGACACGTCCGTCGACATGGGACCCACGGCCATTCTGCCAGCGTCGCAGTACTACGACTCCGGTGAATGCGCGCATCGAAGACAGGAGGTGCCGCTCTCTGGAGAGGCCGGCACCGTGGCGATCGTTCACTACGACTTGTGGCACCGCGCCATGCCGAATGAGAGTGAGCGTGAACGCTTCATGCTGAAGTTCCTCTTTGCGCGACTCGAAGAGCCGCAATCACCCTCCTGGAACAACGAGGCCGTGCACTGGCAGTCACCCGCTGGCGCAGCTGAAGGCGAATTGGAGGAGGCATACCGACAGCTTTGGAATTGGAATCGCGGATCATCGAATGGCGGCAGTGGGAGGTCGGGTGATCGGGAGTTGACAGAGCTCATCGACTCTCTGGGTGATGAGGATGAGTCTGTCAGACTCGATTCAGCCTATGCCCTGGGATCGCGTGGCGCGCCCGCCGTGCCGGCGCTGATCGAAGCCCTCGATGGTAGCCGCGAGGACGGTTCACATCCGGCCGCCTTTGCCCTTGCCGCCATTGGCAAGCCGGCCAGTGCGGCACTGATCGAGGCGCTCGCACACAAAGACAAGACGATCCGCGCCTGCGCTGCTTATGCTCTGGGAGATATTCCGCCAGTTGACACGTCGCCTTTGGCCGTCGAAGCACTGACCCGGGCCCTGAGCGATAACTCGGAATGGGTCCGGCGCAACGCCGCTGAAGCCCTCGGTGCGATCGGACAACCAGCTCCCGAGACCGTAGCCGCCCTCGAAGCTCTACTGTCGGATAACCTGGAGTGGATCCGCGATAATGCCGTGCGAGCCCTCGCGAAGATTGGTCCGGCTGCCGAGGCCGCCGTGCCCACCCTCGTTTCTGCACTTCGAGACAAGAGCCGCTATGTGCGGTTCCATGCCGGCGTCGCCCTCAGGCGCATCGACACGGACGGTGCCAGAGAGGCTCTCTACGAGGAACTCCTCACCTCCCGCTGGTGCCCGGTCACGACTGACGACTCTCCCTTCTGACCTGAGCTTTCTTAGCCCTCGTCACCTGCGACCGGCAGAAACCTCTCGTAGAAGCACTTCCAGTTCCGATACATGATGTTGGCGATGTCATCCTCCGAATAATCCCGATCTCTCAGCAGCGGCGCGATCTTCTGATAGTCAGCCACCGTATCGACATCGTGCGGCGCCCCTTCAACCCCGCCCTGCCCGTCCGTGTCCCCGCCGATGGCGGCGTGGTTTGAATTGCCGGCGAGCTGGCACACGTGGTCGATATGGTTGACGAGATGTTCGAGGGTGATGTCCTCGCGAGCGAAGGTGTCGCGCCGGTTGTAGGCGCCCGTGTTCGCCCAGTCGATGAGCAGTTCCGGAACCAGCATCCAGGTGTCCATCGATGCGCCGATGACGCCGTCCCGTTCGATGACGGCCCGCAGTTGGTCGTCGCTGAACTGCCGCGCCCCCGGCGCCAGGGCCCTGCAGTTTTGATGGCTTGCGAGGATCGGACCGGAATAGACCTCCAGCGCTTCCCAGAAGCTCTGGTCGGCAATGTGAGTCATGTCGAGGAGCATGCCGCGCAGTTCCATCTCCCGCAACAGGTCTTTCGCCGCTCCCCGCAGGCCCCCCTCGGTTCCGGTGCCATACGCGTAGACGGCCTGGCCGTAATGGGTCAGGCTCGCCACGCGCACACCCTGCTGCCACCAGTCATCGACGTACGA
>DPVW01000321.1:2890-3614 GCA_003529325.1 Candidatus Latescibacterota bacterium
GCGGCGCCGTCATCAGTTTCCCCTTCCCGCTCCCAGCGCCCGAAGTGACTGGAAAAGGACTCCCGGTTCGTCAGGATGTCGACTTCCCCACTTTTCGCCAGGGCGTGATAATATGCGATGTCGCCTCGGGCGGCGGCGTAGGTTGCTGCGGCGCCGCGGAATCCGGGCAGGAAACTCTCGTCGTTCAGCATCCGTGCCGTTGACTTCACCAGAGCACCGGCGACGCGGCCGCGGCGCATCTCGGGTAACGATGCCATTGCCACAGTTTCCGGATCATCCGTGGCACGAACTGCGTCGATTGGCAGGGTGAGATCGCGACTGTGGGCGAAAGCGCCGTACGCCGCTGGGTAGTCACCGTCAAAAATGAGCATGAATCGATTCCCTCTGGCTATGAATTCAGATCGAGAACTCTGGCGGCGGTGCCGCCCATGATGTCGGCGATGTTGCCGGCGTCTAGGAAGTCGCAGTGCGCTTCGATCCAGCGACGCGACTGGCGGTATATGCAGAAGCGGTTTTGAAACGGCATGTCCGTGCCCCAGAGCAGACGATCGCTGCCGATCTTCTCCACCAGCAGCTCGAGAGTGGGCCAGACTTCCCGCTAAGGAAAGTCAAAGAGATCGCCGAGAGCGCACCGGGAAACAGACCTCGAGGCTGAGGCGCGGGTTCTGGAACGGCTCCCAGATCTCATTCGGCAATTGCAGGACGGTTAGTGAGGATAAAGGGT
>DPVW01000473.1 GCA_003529325.1 Candidatus Latescibacterota bacterium
ATCGACTGGTCGATGGGCGAGTTGTTCAAGGCCCTCGACGAATGCGGCATCGACAAGCAGACACTGGTCCTGTTCACCTCCGACAACGGCTCCCGGACTCACGAGGGGGGCAGCAACTACCCCCTGCGTGGTACCAAGGCGAGTATGTGGGAAGGGGGCATGCGCCTGCCACTGATCGCTCGTTGGCCGGGGCAGATCGCGGCGGGTTCGACCTGCAGCGAACTGACAACATCGATGGATCTGCTGCCGACGCTGGCCCGTCTGGCGGGCACGCAGGAGCCTCAGGATCGCACCATCGACGGGCGTGATATCGCCCCTCTGTGGCGTGGGGAATCGGGTGCCAGCAGTCCCCACGAGGCATTCTACTATTATTGGAAGGACAGTCTGCACGCTGTGCGCGTCGGGCAGTGGAAGCTGCACGTGCGGCTGGACCGCGACGATGAGGAAGCGACCGAACTCTACGACCTGCACGCGGACGTGGGGGAGTCGAAGAATGTTGCCGAACAGCATGCCGACGTCGTCGCCCGTCTGCGCGCCGTCGCCGACCAGGCGAAGGCGGATCTGGGGTGCGAGGCCTCCGGTGTTGAAGGCACCGGTCGTCGACCCTGTGGCCGGGTGCAGGATCCACAACGACTGACCGAATATGATCCAGATCATCCTTACATCATTGCGCTGTACGACCTGACCGAAACGGGATAGGGAAGAGTGATGAGTGAACGGCGATATCGGGTCGCCATCGTTGGTGGCGCCGGTATGTGGGGGAAGAATTACCTGCGGGCGGCTGTCGAAAACGAACGTGTGGACACGATCCTGGTGGATTCCTCCTCTCGACGTGACGAGTTTGCTGCAGAGTTCGAGATCAGCGAGGTGTTCGACGGCCTCGATGCGTTGCTGGAGAAGGAGATTCCCGACGTGGTCTGCAACGTACTCCCCGTTGGCATCGCCCATGAGTTTGTGGAGAAATGTGCCAAGGCGGGGGTGTGTGTCATCTCCTGCGAAAAGCCGATCGCCGTCGAACTGTCGACAGCGGATTGCATGGTCGAAATCTGCCGGCAACACGGCGCCGCCTTCGGTTGTGCCACCGCCCACTGGGAAGTGCCTTTCCTGCACGAGACCGCGGCGTGGATCGCGGCGGGCAATATCGGTCCGATCACCGGCGTAGCGATTCCAGGTGGTCTCCCCGTAGAGGTCTCTGGTGCCGGTTGCGTCCAGTTGACACAGATGCGCGGTGTCACCGGACTCGAGGTGGAGTGGGTGGAAGGCTGGACCCTGCCACCCGTGGACGGATATCGGGCACCTGAGGCGGACGATCTGACACTGGACTGCCCGGCGTATGGTCGACTCGGCCTGACGGGGGGAATCATCTGCGAGATTCCGCAACCGCGTGGCGAGGAACGGGTCCGCTGCCGGGTGTCGGTGACGGGAACGAAGGGTCAGGTCTTTGTCCAGGGGCAAGGCAACGTCTATCTCGTCGGCACCGGCGCCGAGACGACACCGACGTGGCCTGATTTCACCGATCAGGAGCGCCGTCGCCGCTCCATGGGTCCCATGCTGCAACGTCTACTCGACGCCGTGGACTCGGGCGCGATCGAGGTGCCATGTTCCGGGCACGACTACCGCCAGGCACTCGAGATCGCCATCGCCTTCAAGTTGTCGGCAAGTCGTGGCAATGAACGGGTGGCGTTGCCGTTGTCGGAGCGGTCCCACAAGATCCTGCCGCACCCATACCGGCGTCTGGGTGGTGATGTCGCTGGTTATGAGAGTATCGGCTACGACGGCCCACCGACGGCGGAGCAACGCCCGCCGCGGACACCGAGGTGAGCCATGGAGGGTGTCGGTGCGGACCACGTGACGGCGATCATCGCCGCTGATCGGTACGCACCGAGCTGGCATTTCCTGGCGCCGGAGGGCACGGCGGTCCCCTTCGACCCGAATGGTGCTCTCTGGTGGAAGGGCCGTTATCACCTGTTCTACATCTTCCAGGATCCGGATCTGCCCCATGGTGGACATTGCTGGGGTCACGCCTCCAGTGCGGATCTCGTGAACTGGGAGTTCCATCCTACAGCCCTGGCGCCAGCGCCTGGCGATCCTGATACAGGCATTTTTTCTGGCGGTGCCTTCGTCGACAAGGAGGGCGTGCCGACGATCATCTATCATGGCGTGGGTGCCGGCACTTGCCTGGCCCGGGCGACGGATGACGAATTGATCGGCTGGGAGAAACATCCCGCCAATCCGGTGATTCCGATCCCCGCTGTCAGCGAACCCGGTCATGACATCTACAATGTCTTCGATCCACACTGCTGGCTTGAAGGGGACACGTACTACGCCATCCTCGGCGGCAAAGTAAAACCCTTCGATCTACGCGACACGGCGTATCTATTCACCTCGCAGGACCTGTCCAGCTGGACGTATCTGCGTCCCTTTTATGCACCACATCCACACTGGACGGGGGAGGAAGAGGACTGTGCCTGCCCTGATTTTTTTGCCATCGGGGATCGACATTGTCTGCTCTGCATCTCCCATCCGCGTGGTGCCCGGTACTACCTGGGGCGTTGGCAGGATCAGACATTTGTGCCCGAGGAACACCATCGCATGAACTGGCCCGGTGGCGGTTGTTTTGCGCCGGAATCACTGTTGGATGGGGATGGACGGCGGCTGATGTGGGCGTGGGCGATCGAGGGACGTCGGGGTATGCTCGACGCCGACAAGGCGCTGGGCGTGATGACCATGCCGCGTGTGTTGGACATCGGTGCTGACGGCGGACTGCGGATCACGCCGGCGCCGGAACTCGAGAGGCTGCGTGGAAGTGGCTGGTCGGGGCAGGTGACGGTGACGGAAACAGCACAGGAGCTGCCATTGCAGAGCGACAGCCTTGAACTGGATCTGCAACTGGTTGAATCCAGCGCCGGAGCCCTGCGCGTTTCGATACTGCGTACGCCGGATGCGGAACAACGCACTGACGTGATCGTCGATTTCGATGCGGGTGAATTGCGCATCGACACCAGTCAATCGGGGGGTGAGGACGCCTGGCGACCCTATCCCATCGTACTTGGAGTCGACCCCGAGGATCATCCCGTGCAGGTGGCGCCCTTCACGATACCGCTTGGGGAGTCCCTGCGCCTGCGCATCTTCGTCGATCGTTCCATCGTCGAGGTCTTCGCCAATGAGCGATTGTGCATGACGGGACGCTGTTACCCATCACGCAAAGATGCGACGAGTGTAGCGATCTCCGGGTCAGGCTCAGGTGCGATTGTGGCAGTCGTCGAGGCGTGGCCACTGGCGGGATGAACCTGGTTGAGATGAACCTCTTGCGGGAGTTCGGTGCCGTTGCCGTCTTTCGACGGTGCACCGCCCGCGATTGCATCGTTAGAGCCACCTCCGCCGGAAGACGTCCTGCCGGAACTGGGCGAGCGGCCACTGGTTTTTCTGTCGCAGCCAGAGCTGGAGGATTTCACACTGAACGATCGCGAGATCGAGGCGGTGCAGCGACTGCGCGACCAGTACGACGCCTATGCCCGTTATTGGACACCACTTGCGGACACGTCCAGTGCCGACGGCCAGGCTCGCACCAAGGCGGAGGCCATTGTCGCCCGTGCCTTCGAGGCGATGGGTGGTCTCGACAAACTGTTGCATATCACCGAGATGCGATGGTCGTCTGGGTCATCGCCATCGAGCATGTGCTGCGGGTGGGCAGAACGGAGATCCTGGACAATCTGCCACCCTATCCCTATCCAATCGCCTTCTGGCGTATGCATGGTCTGGATGGCTGCGAGCAGGAAGCCTTTCGTGTAGAGTACGATCTGACCAGTACTGCGCCCTTTCCTTCTTACGCGACAAAAACCCCGATCTATACACGGCAGGCGTATTATTCCAATTCTGATGCGCGGTGGCATTTCTGTGACTGGTTTCTTGGTGAGGGGATCCGCTTGTCGTATGTGGAGGTGGGGCGTCTCGAGACCGCCGTCAAGAAAACCCCCAATCACGAGGCGCCGACATGGGTGACACGCTACGAGGTCTACCGTATGGTGGATGATGTGCTGCTGCCGCACCGATGGTTACGGACCGCCTCGTCGTGGGTGAAGTCGTGGACACCGATGCGGCTGAATCGTGTGGACCTGCGCTTCAATATCGCCATCAATGGTGCCGATCCGGACACCGTCGCCCCAGAACTGTAATTCAAAGAGGACGTACCAATCGTGGCGCTGACAAAAGAGAAAAAACTTGGCATCCTGATCGGACTGGCTGTGATCACTGCCCTCGTATGGTCGACGCTGCAACTTCGGCAGCACACCTGCGAAGTATGCATCACCTTCGGTGGTCGCACGAACTGCGCCATCGCCTCCGGTACCACCCGCAAGGAGGCGCTGGGCAGCGCTACCAATACCGCCTGCGCCTCGATCAGTGGTGGTGTGACGCAGAGCATCCAGTGTGGCAATACAGTGCCTGACAAAGTGGAATGGTTGGATTGAGATGGTTGACCGCGTACAGATCAGCGACGAACAACGTCAGCAGTATCGGGAGGAGGGATATTTCGTTCTCGATCGGGTGATTCCGCAGCACTTCATGGAATTACTGCGCGACGAATGCGCCGGGGTCGTCGAACGCAAGGACGCAGAGATGGCGGCACAGGGCAGCGAGGGGTCGGGCATTACGCAGAAGGGACGCTACTTCGTCTCCAACTGTTTCAAAGAGCGGCCTCGATTGCGCCAGTTTCTGTTCAGCGAATTCATGGCTGACATCTGCCGGGCGACGCTGGGGGAGACGGCGTATCTGTTCTGGGAGCAGTATGTGGTCAAGGGAGCGGGTGGCACCAGCTTCAGCTGGCATCAGGACTCAGGTTACGTAGGAGATCCCGATCACAAACCATATCTGACGTGCTGGTGTGCCCTCGACGATATGAGCGACGCCAATGGCACCGTGCACCTGATGCCATTCTCACGCATCGGCATCCGCTCGTGGGTGAAACACGAACGGGATCCGGAGTCCAATGACAAGGTCGGATACTATGGCGATGACCCCGGCGTGACCGTGAACTCTGCCGCCGGCAGCATCGCCGTGTTCACGAGCTACAACTTTCACGCCAGTGGTCCGAACACGACCGATGCCTTGCGCCGTGTCTACCTCGCTCAGTACTCCTGTGAGCCGATTCTCAAAGGGGATGAACCATGGGGTAACGCTGAGCCACTATTGATCGACGGGGAGTATGTGACCAAGGGGCTTACAGCATGATGATCAGACGCATCAATCCACGATTCTGGGCGACGACACCGTACTACTTTCAGCTGATCCCATTTGTGCTCGCCGATCCGGGACTACGATACGAGGCCCTGCCGAGTGCGGATCTGGATGGTGTGCCCCACGAAATGGTCCGCGTCGGCTACGAGCGGCGTCGGTGACTCTCCCGGTGATACGTATGTCCTGTATATCGACC
>DPVW01000413.1 GCA_003529325.1 Candidatus Latescibacterota bacterium
AGATGCAGACGGCGCAGGCGGCCAATGGATATGGCGCTGGCAGCAAGGGGGTATTCTTTGCGACGTACTACCCGGATGGATATCCGTATGCCGACGCCGATCTGGGAAATCTGAGGTTCATGGGGCATCCGCAATTGCTGGCGCACAAGGACAAACATTTTGCCGTGCGTCAGGGACCAAATGAGCCCGGCGACACACCCGGGGACTATCTCTCCCCACATCCTCTCCCGGTCGAACTCGAACTCGGCAAGGCGGGGACGATACAGACCCTGTCGGTCAGCGATGATGTGAGCCCGGCGCAAGAAGCAGGAGAACTAGCCACCTGTGAACTCAGGATTCGACTCACCTCGCTGATCCACAACGACACCTTCGATCTGTGGTTCAACGGGGACAGGATCCCGCGGGCCAACCAGCAGTGGCAGGATTGGACCTACTCGGTGCGACCCGTGCCCGGCAATACGCGTCTGACGAGTCACTATTGGATTACGGTGGATCTGCTGCGACTCGGACCTCTGCCGCAGCAAGGGGACAACACGGTGCGCGTCGATCTGACAGAACATGATCCGCGCTGTGACCCACCCGTGCTGTTGCACGACGTGGAACTGGTGGTGCAGTATCGGGACCATCGCCATGCCCCGAGAAGGGACGAGTGGTGAACGACGGGATTTAGGAGTCCGAGGGGCTCTGCTTGACCTGCCCCCAGGTCGAGCCCCGAATGGAGGTGGGCGAGGCGACTTCGACGGCAACTTGCGGCAGATCCTGGTTCGCAGGCCCGCCAATGTAGCGACCGCGCAGATCGAAGGTGCTGTCGTGGCATGGGCAAAGGACGATGCCGTCGGCATCGGGCAGGTCGACCTCGCACCCCAAATGCGGACAGGTCGAAGAAAAAGCGACGAACTCGTCCCCGGAGAGATGGACGATGATGACCGGGTCGAAGGAGCCTTCGGGGAGGATTTTTATGGCGCCACCGACTTTGTGCAGAGCCTTGTAGCGCGAATCCTCCAGGTCGATCGTCACGCGAATTTCGGTCTGCGCACTGTCGGTTTGTAGAATCTGGAGCCCCGCACCGGTAACCACCAGGGTGATGATTCTTCGGCCAAATTTTCGCCGACTGAGTCGATGCTTCCCCATCCTACTGCGGCCAGGGGAGGGTTGCCGATGCCGTATTCGCATAACGTTCAGTGTCCAACTGCAGTGTGATTGTCGTGCCCGGTGGCAGATCGACGGCGACATGTGTGTCATGTATCTGGCGCGTCTGAGTCGTCGTAGTCAGGGGTTCAGCGGCGTATTCATCGCTTGCTCCCGGATAGGTGCTGCTGCGCTCGTCCCATGTGGCCTCGCCGAAGCGGTGTTCACCAAAGCTGCCGCCACGGAGGGTGAGCCGACGATGCTCGAATGGACTCAGATTCACCAGGGTCACCACCGTGCGTTCGCCCTGCAGTCCCTCGACGAGGGCGGCCACGTCCGGTGGCAACCCCGGGCGCTGGGCGTCCCGGTCGGCGTAGCGTAGGCGGGCGTGCATGAGGCCGCCATTGTACAGGGACTGAGGCGCCCCAAGGGTCTGTTGCACCAGGGCTTCGGTGGAGACCGGATTCGTGTGCTGCCAGCGGTGTACGTCCTTGTGCGTCGCCGCTTCGCCGTCGGCACGGATCAGCTCCATGCGCCGACAGAGTTCACCATGGCTGGCGGCAAGCATCTGCTCAGGACATGTCGGATTGGCGCCAGCCAGATAGCGCACCCACGGTTGCTCATGACCGGCATCTTCCTTGTTGCGAAAGCTGAAGACCCCGCGCCAGTCGTACCCCTCGAGGTTGCGCAAATCCTCGATACGGCGCCAGTCACCCTCCGCCATCGACAGATTCCACAGAGCGACGGGGTAGATGGCGGACAGGGGTTGCCAGTCGAACCAGCCGGCGTCGCCATAACGATAGGGCACGACGTAGCTGTTATTGTGGCCGGCGCGTTCGAGCCCCCGCCAGTGACCGATCCAATGGTGCCACAGACTCATGTGCTGTTTGCCGACGTCACGGACCTCACCCATCTCGAAGATGTGGTCCTGCTGTGTGCGTGGCATGTCGAGCCAACTCGTGTCACCCGTCATCAGCAGGGCACAGGAGGCGGCGAGCAGGGCCTCCTGTTGAATGTTGTAGAAGCCATGAGGCCAGGTCCAACCGTAGAGCGCGCCATACCAGTTGCCTTCCATGTGCTCCCCGACCTCGCCGGAGAGGCCGACGTTGTCCGGCAACAGACCGCCATTGGCGCGGGCCCGTTCGGTCCACACTTCGGCGTAGTCGAGGACCCATTTGCGATACCGTGGTTCGCCCGTCAGCAGCCAGGCGTTGGTCACCAGTGTGATGACGGAGAGATTGGCGACGCAGTCACCACGGGTCATGCGACGGGCCATGGCGGCACCCATCGCCTTCGCATTGGTTTCGTCCTTCAGGTCGGTCGCGGTGCTGACTCCGGGAATGTCGTAGTAGGGCATGCCATACACGGACATGCCGGCAGACCAGCGGTATTGATGGTCGGCAGCATAAAAGTCGAGCACCGCACCACCCGAGCCGTTGTACGCGGAGCGGATCAGCTTGCCATTCGGGTCCCAGTTGTCAACCGCAGGGTTGTGGCCGGTGTAGAGATCGGCGAAGCGGCAGGCCCGTTCCACGTTGGCGGCGTTATGCGGATCGGCGAGACAGAGATTATACCAGAAGATGTCGGATTCGCCCTGGTGGAACTGGTCGTCCTTGAGGGCATACTCATCCTGCACCAGGCCAAATTTCGTCAGCTGACGGGTGACTGCCTCCCAATGGTGCTGCGATCGCGACAGCAGATCCTGCCGCCCGCCGATCGTATACAGTAATGGCCAGTTGAAGAAAGCCTCGTAGAAATCGTCGAGGCTGTGGGCGCTGTCGTGGCGCCACTTGAGGCTGCCATCCGGTTCGCAATATGCCTCGGTATAAGGTTCGATACTGCCTTCCATGTCGGCGAGAAGGCGACGCTGCCAACTGGCCCAGGCAGGCGCGTCGGTGCAGGGGATGGTGGCGCGAATCGGTTCCATCGGAGCCCTCTGATCTGGTCGCGGGTATGCGGTGGGACGAATCAGCGTCAGGTGCACGCCGTCGTCAACATGCGGCATCGCGCCGCATGTCATCATCGGTTATCTTGCAGCCATGAAATACCAATTTGCCGAGATGATCTGGCACGAAATCCGCGACGCCGCCAAAGCGGGTCGCGTCGCGGTGCTGCCCGTGGCGACATACGAGGACCACGGCCCGCACCTGCCGGTGGATACCGATGTCGTTCTGTGCACCGGCATCTGCGAACGGGCGGTGGCTGGCATGCCGGAGGATGCCGTCCTCGTGCCCCCAGTGGCCCACGGCTACAGCCCCCATCACATGGATTTTCACGGCACATTGACGATCACCTGGGACACCTTCATCCGTTATGTGAAAGATGTCTGCTGCAGCCTTGCCCATCACGGCTTCGAACGCATTCTCATCGTCAACGGACACGGCAGCAATGCGTCCCCCCTGGACCTGGCGGCACGACTCACGGTGCTGGAGTATGAAGGCAAGATCCACTGTGCCAGCGTCAGCCATTGGGATCTGCGTCGAGCCAAGGACAAGGGCGCCGAACTACGCGACTCGGATTATGGTGGCACGTCCCACGGTGGCGAGTATGAGACGTCCCTCTATCTGGCACTCAAACCGGAACTGGTGGAGATGGACAAGGCCGTCGACGAACGGTCGCCCATGTCCCCGAGTTTCCGCACCGATCTGCTTGCCGGCACCCACCCCCAGGGCTCTGGTGCACGGCTGGTACCATACTGGAGTTCGCAGACCGCCAGTGGGGTGATGGGAGATGCGACTGCGGCGACCCCACAAAAGGGAGAGGCGTGGCTCGAGGCCGCCGTCGGCGGTCTGATGGATCTGGTCCGCGAACTGCGAGACCAGCCCATCCTGCCGCGTCGCGACCAGCACTGATGGCGGGGGC
>DPVW01000409.1 GCA_003529325.1 Candidatus Latescibacterota bacterium
CACCGCTCGGTCGATAACAACATCACCTTCCGCAATAAACACACCGGCCATGTCACCTCCGGGGGATTCACGTCGTTGTCTCAACGCTTTGTCCCGCAATCCTTGGAACACGGCGATGCGGGGATCTGTTGGTTCGTGTACTCCGAAAATCACTACGTCGTTCCGATCAAGACCACTCGGAGTCCGAGCGATTTATACCTTAGAGGTTGAGCAATACAGCAAGCGCCGTGAACATACGAGTCGCCATTCATAGTTCTCGCTATAGATCACACGCTCACGGCTATCAGGGCGTCAGCGAGTTGTTAGCTAGGGACACTGTTGGGTTACTGCAAACAAGTGAACGATCGGCAATTTACGGGCGGTCTTCATAGTTTTACCCCTCACGGAATCTGACCCCGTTAAGGGTTTCTCCAGTGCTTCTGGTTGACGCTACTCAGCATCGACGAGATCGTTGATCAAGGCCGTAGCGTCGAGCGCCCCACGGAGCACCACGACTACGAGTCGACCGCCCCCAGCTTCCAGGTCAATATCGGTGGGGGCGGGCTCAATTGACCACCTGAGGCCCACTCGTTGCACCACATGAGGTTGGGCATTGCCCCCATCGGCCTCAGCGACCCACACGATGCCTTTGACTCGTACGACATCTTGCGACCACAGATTCATGGTGGCTTCCAGTCGAGCCCGCGCCAGAGGTCCGGGAGGCGCCAGCGTCGCGGTTTCGAACATGGCATCAGCGTCAGTCAGCGGGGGTGAGTCTCGCGTCGCGACACGTGCTGATCCGACGTCGAGATCGGACCTCGACATGGCAAGCACGACCTCTGGGTCGACTTCCCCGCGAGTCACAGGTAATACGGGCACCGCCGTGATGTCGTGCACCCAGCCGACGACGGAATCGAGGACCTCTGGACTAACCAGATCACTCTTGGTGACCAGTACGAGATCCGCGCCGCGCAGTTGACGAGTGACGAGTTCGCCCACGAACTGATCCTTCGCCCTGGCCTGAATGGTTTCGGCATCGGCAAGCACAATCACCGCGTCCAGTCGACAGCCGGGCCACCCGTAGCCGTACGCGGCGACCTTGGCCGGATCGGCTACTCCGCTTGCTTCGATCACAACCTGATCGGGCGAAGGGTCCAGCGCTAGAACCCGATCAAGGCTCTCACCCAATTTGTCAGCGATCGAACAACACACGCAGCCGTTCTGCAGGTTGATGGTGTCACCATCATGGGAAGTGATGAGGTCTACGTCGATATTCACCTCTCCGAAATCGTTAACCAGAACAGCCAAACGCCGCCCGTGGTCACCGGAAAGCAGTCGATTAACGAGGGTTGTCTTACCTGCCCCGAGGTACCCCCCGAGGACGGTGACGGGTATGGGTACGGGTACGGGTACGGGTACGGGCTTCACGGATGAGATCATCGTTAGCGTTGATCGGTCCCTCAGATCGGGAACTTCTCACCCTCGAACACGGTGCCCCAAATAGGGATGTCGCGAAGACCCTCAGGGCCAACGTCGTAGGGGTCGTCCTCAAGAATTGTGAAGTCTGCCTGCTTTCCCCAGCGCAGAGACCCAATCTCATCCTCGAGGCCCAACACGTAGGCCGCGTTGCAGGTGATGGCCTTGATGGCAGCATCAAGTGACGCTCGTTCGTTGGCACACATCACCTCGCCTGACTCGTTTAGGCGATTAGCGGCCACCCACGCGTTGTTGAGGGGCTTGGCGGGAGCCATCGTGAAATCGGAATGCACAGCAAAGCGGATACCGGCCCGTTCCAGCGACCCAAGCCGGGACATCTGTGACGCCCTCTCATACCCCAGGGTGTGATCAGCGAACGCCCGCGACAGTTCATATACGTAGTACGCGTTGACCGATGCCAACGCACCGACCTCGGCCATCCGTGCGACCTGTTGGGCACTCGAGATCCCGAAGTGTTCGAAGGTGAAGCGATGGTTGAAGCGTGGGTGTTCCCATTGCAGCTTCTCGAGGGTCGACAGCACCATCTCGACGCCGAGGTCCCCGGTGCAATGGACGTGAATTTTCAGGCCCGCGTTCCAGAATACGCGTGCGACTCGCTCGAAACGTTCAGGAGGCGTCATCCACTCACCGTGTCGCCCATCCAGGTGCCCAGGTGCCTTGAGCATTAGCAACTCCGCGAAAAAACCTCCGTCGGCAAACATCTTGACGTGGTCGCTGAATCGCAGTCGATGGGTGTTGCGCTGCGGGTAGGCGAGGATCCGTTCGATCATGGCCTCATCGGACTCCTCGTTGCCAAGGGGACCCATGTCGAAAGGCATTAGTTGGATGCGGAACGGCGTATCTGGTCGTTCCATCACCGCCTTGAGATGTTCCCACTCGTCCTCAAAGCCGTACATCCCCATGGCGGCGTCGCCGATGGTGGTCTGTCCACCGTGGTGGATGACCTGACGCATCCGGTCGAGCCCGGCTCGGAACCGTTCAGTTCCGAGCAAGAAGCTGTTGAGATGGCGGTACGCGACCCCGAGGCCTGTCTCAAAGAACGCACCCCGGTCGACATCAATCTGGGGATGTCGCCGCGCGGCTTCGAGGTCGATGTCCATCCACCGGTAGCAGGCATCATTGACGACCAGCGAGTGGTAGCCGCGATGCCAGACGATTACGGGCCGTGTAGTGGAGATATTGTTGAGGGTCTCGCGGTCGATTTCACCATGCCAAATCGGATGATGGCCCCACGCAAACAGCGGGGCTTCTGGCTCTAGTTCAGCGTCGAGCTCAATCAGCCGATCGAGCAGTTCGACTCTGCCGCCAACCGCGCCGATTTCACTCCATGGCAGATCCCATTCCACGACGGTGGTGAACTCCATGGGTAGGAGAACTGCAGCCATTGATGGGTGGAGGTGGGGGTCGATGAAACCGGGCATGATGACGTGGCCGCTAAAGGTGTCGTCGATCTCGTGGTCGTACGCGTCGAGCCACGGGGCCATATTTTCCAAGGTCCCTACCTCAACGATGCGCCCATCGCGAACGGCCACCGCTTCGGCCGTGGGCATCGATGCTTCCATCGTGCGAACCCGGCGCGCCGTGAAGACGGTGATATCAGCCATGCCCACTCCCTCAGTTGTTGCAGTTCGTGGCACTTTAGCGTCAAGGGCTTTGGAGCGGTGAGCGACACAGAGTCCGCGCCCAGGTACGGAAATCATCTAAAACCCTGTCTGCAAGGAGAGAGGGAATAGCCACAAACTTCCCCCCACCAGAAACCAGGGAGACTGTTCTATACCACTGAAGATGAGCGCGAACCCGAACGGCACGCCGGTCGGCTGGTAACACCTGAGCACGCAGGAACCATCGGGCTCTAGAGTTCGCGATAAGTGTCCTGAAGGAGAGCACATGGGGGAAGCTGCGAACAGTCCGGACACCGGGTCGGGAGAATGGGACGGTGGTCCTCTGCGTGGCATTCGTGTCATCGACCTTTCGGCCGTGGTCTCTGGACCGTTCGGAACGTCGATCCTCGCCGACCAGGGGGCTGACGTGATCGTGGTTGAGCAACCCGGGTCGCCCGACATCGTGCGCAGCGCCGGCCCCCTTGTCGAGTCGGCACAAGGAGTTAGTGCGTTCTTCGCCGCGATGAACCGCAACAAGCGATCTATCGCTCTTGATCTCAAGGCAGAGGAAGGCAAGACCCTGTTGAAGGGGCTAGTGGCGATCGCAGACGTGGTCGTACAGAATTTCCGCCCCGGAGCTCTCGAACGATTGGGTATGGGCTGGGATGTCCTGAGTGAGATCAACCCGCAGTTGATCATGTGTTCGGTAAGCGGATTTGGAACCGACGGACCCTATTCACACCGCCCGGCATTTGACCCCATCGTGCAGGCAGTCGCGGGTTACCCGATGGTGCAGGTCGACGAGGACGGTGTCCCTCATCTGATGGCCACCATCGTGTGCGACAAGGTCACGTCCCTCAACGTCGCCCAATCCGTGTGCGCTGCACTGGTTGGGCGAGCCAACGGAGCAGGCGGTCAGCACATCGAATTGGCCATGGTCGACGCAAGCGTCCACTTCTTGTGGCCCGAGGCAATGTGGAACCACACCTACCTCGACCATGAAACCGGCATGCCCGATTTATCGACTATCTACAGGCTGTTCGCCACCGCCGACGGATACGCCATGGTGTACCCAGTTGCGACAGAAGCGCACTGGCAGGGAATGTGCTCGGCGCTGGGTCGTGACGATCTGGCCTCCGATCCCCGGTTCGAGGACCTGCAGGGCCGGGTGTTGTATGGGAGTGACGTGAACGATGAGCTGGAACGAGAAACCGCGAAGTTCACCACTGCAGAACTGGTTGCGCTGATGGACAAAGCCGATGTTCCGGTCGCTCCGGTAAACACGCGCGACGCGATGATCGTTGACCCACACATTCAACATCGTGGCCTCATCGTGGAATCTGTGCACCCAACCGCAGGCCGGGTGCGTTCAGTGCGACCACCCGCTCGCTTCTCCGCGACACCGACTGCCACCGCCCGACCTGCCCCACTGTTCGGACAACACACCGATGAGGTGCTGTCGGAGCTCCTGGGCGTGGAGGTACAAGAGCTCAGCGAGCTGCGCGCAGAGGGCGTAATCGTCTGAGCTAGCTCGCCTCAACAACCTCTTGGTCGCGGCTCGCTTTCCAGGCG
>DPVW01000157.1:0-151 GCA_003529325.1 Candidatus Latescibacterota bacterium
GGAGGATTTCCTGCCGCGAATCCGAGATCTGTTGACACAGCAGGCGCGCGCAACCCGCGAGAGACACAGACTGGGTGAGCTTGCCACACAGATGCACTGGCAGGTCGCGCCGGAGGGGCTGGAGGTCATCGCCAGACTCGGCGGGGGGGGT
>DPVW01000157.1:463-13727 GCA_003529325.1 Candidatus Latescibacterota bacterium
CGGGGGGGGGCCATTCAACCATGGTTGTTCGATGAACAGGATGCGGCGCTGCCGCTGTTCACCTATGCAGACAAGCAGGTGAGTGTCGGCCAGTTCCTCCACCTGCTGGAGCGACGGCGACGGGTTCTCACCGACACTGCCGCCGTGGCCCCCTTGGGCCGGGAGTTGCTGCGCACCGACCTGTTGCTGGCCGAAGCGGCGCGACGCGCCGGAATCGCCGAACGCGAGGCGGTTCTCACCTGGCAGGCGACCCTGCGTCAGGAGTCGGCGATTGTGCAGATGCGTCGCCAACTGCTGGCAGCGCAGCCGCCGCTGAGCGCCGACGACATTCGGAGTTATTATGACACCTATCCTGATCTGTTCCGCGAGAGCGACGATGTAATCATCGTGGAGACGCTTGTGGCCACGGAGGCGGAGGCGCTGGCGGCTCTCGAGCAGGTCGAGGCCGGCGAAAGTCTGCTCGACGTGGCGCGCCGCACGACCCTGCGTGAATCAGGTCTTGAGGAGGGGCGTGGGACGTTGCGCATGACGGCTCACGAGCGTATGACCAACAGCATTCTATACGCAGCTGTACAAGCCGCACCCCTGGAACAGATCGTTGGCCCCGTCAGCGTACAAGGTGGCTACAGCCTCTTCGAGGTGATCCACCGAGAGAGGGGTGCCCTGAGGCCCTATCCGGAGGTTGAGTCGCGGGCCGGCGCTCTGGCGCGAAAGCATTACCAGAGTGACGTCTTCGAGCAATTCGTCAATCAGTTGCTCGAAGAGCACGACGACGAAGTGCAGACATTTGCCGACGAGCTCGCCCTGGCGCTTCCGGATTCGCTGATCGACCAACTGATCGAGCGCGACCGTGTTCGCTCCGGTCTGATGACCGTGCCGGTAGCCACAAATGGGATATAGGAGAACTATGAGCGCTGCAAGCCGTCATGGCCTGTTTCTGATGCTCCTCTTCGCCGGCGCCACGCTGCACGCCCAAAGCGGCTATCGGCTCATGAGCCAGACGATCGAGGTGAATCAGGCACGTCACTGGCGTGCGTGGTCGATCCCGCAGGGTCTGGTGACGATATCGCCCTCAGGCAGCGTACAGCCGCGATCTCTGGCGGCCTCGGTGAATGCCTCTCTGAATGCAGGAGATTTCACCTATGAACTCGCCGGAGCGTTGAGAAACTTCTACGACAACTCCGCCGACGACGCGGGAGTTCTCCGGGCCACGGGTGGTATCAAGCGGGCCCGCTCCAGTCCCTCCTCAGCGGGTCGGACCATGGACGGCGACAACCTTACCTACTGGGAGCCGGATGCCGAGGATGACCTGTCGGCCTGGCGTGTGGAGCTCGACCTTGGGCGCCTGGTGTCGGCGACGCGGATCGTGGTGCGCTTCGTCGAGGACGACCCGGACGATCGGGCCGATCCGTTCTACCAGTTTCGTGTGCACACGGCGACGGGCCAGAACCCTTTCGACGACGTGACCAACGCCAGTCTCGATTATCGGCTCGCCGGTGGCACCACCCAGCCAAATACCGATCAACGCGAGTTCTCCTTCGATCTGGACCCCGCGCTCGTCCACTCCGAGAGTTGGACCGGGCGGATGGTGCAATACGTCCTCATCGCTGTCACCGACCGCCGTGGAAGCCGCGGCGAACAGGTCGGCGAGTCCGAGTACGACGACCTGCCGTCAGCTGACCGCGGCGACATCGAGTTCATCTGGCTCATCGGCGGCGAGCAACGGCTGGTAGACGCCACTCAGTACGCGGCATTAACAGCCGAAGAACAAGGCGGACAGAGGTACTTCCGCCGCGAGAGGCCCCGCCTGGCCGAGGTCGAGGTGTGGACGGCGGGTAACAATGTCGCCCTCTCCATCATCGGCCGCGGCGGCAGCCTGCAGGAAGGCAATCCGAATTCCGCCCCTGAACTGGCTTTCGACGGCAGCATTCGCTCCAACTGGAATGCCACCGTCTTCAGCACCGTCGGTGACATCGCCGGATGGGGCCTGCTGAAGATGGACCTGGGGGCGCTGCTGCGCCTGTATGCAGTGCGCATCATCACGCGGCGACCCGCTCGAGCGGAGCGCGTCCTGTTCGGCTACCAGTTGCGTGGCTCGGACGGTTCGGTGGCGCCGGATGGCAGCCTCATCTGGGAGTCGCTCAGCGGCGATGACCGACTTTTCAACCAGAACACTCGGTTGTTTGAGGATCGCTTTGATCCACGTTCATTGCGCTTCCTGGAGTTCCGCAATCTCGACACGGCCCGGCGTACGTTGGCGCATCTCGGCAATCGATCCCAGAGCGTGGTGACGGAGATCCAGGTCTACAGCCAGGGGAGCGTTCCCGAGGTGGTCATGGAATCCGATCTCATCGACTTGAATTCAGCCCGTATTCTGCGAAGCGTCACATGGGACGCAGACGTTGTGGAGGGGACCTCGGTGGAGATACGTACTCGCACCGGCGATATTCTGCGCGAGGTCAATCACTACTTCCTCAGCACGGGGGAAGAGGTGACCAAAGCCGAATTCGACAAAAAACCGAGTTTCTTTCAGGGACCGGTCGAGGTCGAAACCGTTCCGGGGGCAGGCTGGAGCAATTTCAGCCAGGCATACCGTGTGCCAGGTGAAGCGGTGCTGTCGCCAAGCCCGCGTCGGTTTCTCATCATCGAGGCTCGGCTGCTGGCCTCGACGCCGGACACGGCAGCGACGCTGCGGTCGATCTCGGTGGCCACGCTACAGCCGGTGGCGAGCCAGCTTGTCGCCGAAGTCAGTCCCAAGAGCGAGGTCGCGGTGGGCGAACCGGTCGATTTCGAGCTCTACCTGCGTTCATCCTTCGCCAGCAACGTCGGCGGATTCGATCGCTTGCGTCTGACAGCGCCATCCCTGGGGAAGGTCGTGCTGCGTGGCATCGACCTGGGTGACGAGGATGACTTCGTCGCCGCCACAACTCAATCCTTCCGGCGTGCCATAGGCGACAGTCTGTTCCGTGATGCCCAGGGACAAGAGCTGTCGGTGAGTGGTGAAGGGACTGACTCGTTACAGGTCGAACTGCCGGTGGCGACACGTGCCACGGGTCCCGACCTCGTGCGGCTCTCATTCACCTCTACGGTATTTCAGAGCGGCTCCACTTTCGGTCTCCAGGCGGCGAGTTCGTCGAGCCCGGATACCTGGCAGTCGGCGGATGCAGGTGACGCGGTCGGTGATGAGCTTGCAGCCGGTTCCGGCCTGACGGTATTAACTCCCCTCGGGGGCGGTCAGGTGCGTCTCAGTGACGCCAGCAGCCGTGTCTTCACGCCCAATGGGGACGGCATCAACGATCAGGCGGTATTCGAATTCGCAGTGCTCACGATCAACGTCGATCGCCAGGTCGGCATCGATCTCTACGATCTCAGCGGCCATCGGGTGCGATCTCTGCGCGAAACCCGCGATCTGGCCAATGGGCTCTATCGTTTTCAATGGGATGGCCGCACCGACGACGGCGTCCTCGTGCCCCCCGGTATCTACATCGTTCGTTATGAGGTCGACAGCGACGCCGGCGGATCCACACCGACGGGCACGATCAGCGTCGCCTACTAAAGACAACGATTCGGCGCGTTTAAGGTGGGTGGGTTGAGTCAGTACGCCATGCGGCAGCGAGTTCGGTGCCGGTCCATGACGGTCTCTTTTCGGGTGCCGAGGACCTCCATCGCCACCTGCGGTTCGGCTCCATCCACAAGGAGTCGCACACCCGTCTTAAGAAATTCATCCCCAAGGTGACCGAGCAGTTTGCGCAGATGCAGGATGCCCTCGCGTCGGGCGATGGCGGAAAGTTGGCCATGCAGGTGGCACGCTCGTCCAGACTCATGTGGGCGTGTGGCCTCTTCTTCAGTTGTTGTTTGAGTCTTGGCACGTCCATGCTGTCGTCGACGTCGATCTCCAACTCCGCATGGCGTACTCTCATCGCGATTCGGCTCCTGTGAAGGGATTGGTCTGTTCAGTTCTCGCCGCCGCCGGCTTCGTCCGCCGACTGTGGCCTGCCCGATTGATCGCCACCAAGCCACCGATAGGCACGAGGGTAGAGACTCAGGGAGCGATCCGTCAGTGGCAGGGCGACGGGCATGTTACCCCGCAGGGCGGACCGTTTTGCGGCGATGGCGACTTCGAGAGAATGGCGCAGGTCGCGACCGGAGATCCACAGCTCCTTTTCGTGGGTGACGCCGCGACGCACGACGTCGATGAAAGAAAGCATGGAAGTGCCCGTGTAGCTGAACTGCGGATAGGCAGCAGGTGTGTATTGCGGGTCGATGGCCTGGCGGTTCCCCCCGGCGTCGATGCCGCGATAGATCTGCGGTGGTCCCCAGTCCCAGCGGATGAGGGTGTCCGCCGTCCACACATCGATACCCGTATACGGTGTGGGTCCGGGAAATACGGGGCAGACCAGTCCATTGCTGAGTAGGAACTGGCCATTGATGTTCAGGCCTTCGTCGTCCTCACGGTGCAACGCCTCTTCTGGCTCCGCCCAGGCGATGACCTCGGTGATTTCGGCGCCGGTAAACAATCGCAGGACGGCGATGTGCTGACAGCCGCCACCGGAGATCTCCCCGCCATAGCGATGCACGCAGGCACCGATCAACGGACCAAACTCACCAGCGTGAATACGAGCCGCTGCCTGCTGGACCTCGGTCATGGCGCGTTGCAGATTGCCGCCGGCAAGGACGACCCCCGCCTCGGCGCAGGCATCGACCATGTCGTCGACATCCGCAAGGACCGCGCCGATCGGTTTCTCGACGGCAACCCCTCGAACGCCGGCAGCGACGGCGGCGAGGGTGGCGTCACGGATGTATTTGCCGGGCAGCACGATGGCGGCGAGGTCAGGTTTTGCGCTGGCGAACAGTTCGGCGGCGTCAGCGAACAACGCCTCGACGCCGAATCGTGCACCCACGGCGTGGCGTCGTTCGGCATTTGTTTCCGCGATCGCGATGAGTTCGGTATCCGGCAAGGTGTTGAAGAGGTCGGCGTAGATCTGACCCATGCGGCCACAACCGATGAGGGCTACGGTGAGAGGCTTCAAAATGGCCACTCTCCCAAAGCGCTACGTGTCTCATCGAGCAGGCGTGATGTGTGCTCCTCTGTCATCGGCAGAGACAGGCATCCGCCCAGGCGTGTGGCAATTCCATGGTTCAGCATCCAGAAGTTGTACCAGCGGTGTTGGTCGCCGCAATCCAGGGCGGCCTGTCGATAGTTCTGCGGTGGTTCTTTGAGGAAGAAGAGTCGGAAGATCGATCCGGCGATCACGACAGAAGCATCGACGCCGGCGTCGCGGAAGGTCTGCTGCAGCTCGGTGCCAAGGTCGGCTGTCATTTCATGCATGGCGTCGTATTCCTTTTCCGTCATCTGCTGCAGTGTCGCCAGGCCGGCGACCGCCACGAGTGGATTGCCATTGTAGGTGCCCGACTGGGCGATCCCCGGTTTGCCCGTTGTCGGGTCGTAGATCGACATGATATCCTGCCTGCCCCCGAAGGCCCCCCCTGGCGTGCCTCCCGCCATCACCTTGGCCAGACAGGTCAGGTCGGGCCGGATGTCATACACGCCCTGCGTGCCACCGGCGGACAGTCGGAAGGAGACGATCTCATCGAAGATGAGCAGGATGCCGAGAGCTTTCGTAATCTGCCGCAAGGAGGTGAGAAATTCTGGTTTGGGCAGAATCAGTCCCGCCGCCGTGGACAGGGGATCGATGATCAACGCCGCGAGCTCATCGGCATGGGCGCGCAGGATCCTTTCACAGGCGACAGCATCGTTGAATGGCAAAACAATGACCGACTCGACGGTGCCTGGTGCCAGCCCCTGCGAGGAAGGGACCGGCGTCGGATCTTGCTCCGGCCCCAACTCCGGTCCGAGGGCTGGCAGATAGCTGACCATCGCCGGATCGTCGATGCCGTGATAGGCACCCTCGAACTTGGCGATCTTCGATTTGCCTGTAAATGCGCGGGCCACACGAATCGTATTCATCACCGCTTCGGTGCCGGAGCTGCAGAAGCGCAGCCGTTCGAGCGATGGCAGGCGCTGGCGCAGTAACTCCGCCAGGTCGATCTCCACTTCCGTCGGTCCGAAGAATGCGGTTCCCCCGGTGGCACGCGAACGGATCGTATCGATGATGGCTGGGTGCGCGTGGCCTAGAATCAGTGCCGTGGCGTTGTTGACGAAGTCGAGTCGTTCGTTGCCATCCACGTCCGTAACGTGCACACCTGCGCCGCTCTGCCAATACACGGGAAATGGATCGACATACACGCCGGTACGGGTGTTGCCACCTGGCATCGATTCCTGCGCCCGGGTGAAGAGCTGCTGGGATCGTCTGTTCTGTTGCCGGTATTCGGCAATGAGCTGTTCGATAGAAGTCGTCATGAGTTTTCGCCTGGTTTCTCTGATACCACCTGCAAGATAGTTGAATAGACCACCATTCGTGATTCAAGGCCAATCGTTGCCCGGTCGAGTTAGGAGCATGTCCGAGTATCCCATCAGGAGCTGCAGTCGCCCGGCGGCCAGGGTGGCCGCTTAACGTACCTGCAGAACCGCTCCAACCGCACCCCAGACCACAACGGAGGTCCGAAAAGCGGCGACCATCCCGCCCTCCACATCTACACCCACCGGACAGAGGCCTTCAGGGTTCTCGTCGTCGAAGCCGGATACAGTCTCTATTCCTTCGTCGGAACCACGCCGGCGTACGAGGGAGAGACCGCGCGTGGCATCCGCATCGGTGACGACATCTCGCGCGTGGAAAAGGTGTACGGGCCGACAGCCCACATCGTCGCCAATCCGCATGGGATCGATCGTGTATACCGGCGGCCCGCGGTTATTTTTCGCTCCGGAGTCGACGGCCGGATCCGAATTGGTGCGCGAGAGTGAGCGGCACTTGCCGTGGCTGCCACTCGGCGCTTTGCAGAAGGCCAAGCACCTGAGCCTGGTGGACCAGAGCTTCGCCGTGATTGAGAATGAGTGAACGCATCATGTTCTTGCGCGGTCACTCCTACTCCGTTAACAACGCCGGCAGCTCCGACCAGGCGTCGATCTCATAATCGGCACGACCGTCGCTGCTGTCCGTGACGGAGCGGAACAGGATAGAGGACCAACCCGCCGCCTGGGCGCCGGCGATATCGGCTTCGACTTTGTCTCCCATGTAGATGAGTCGCTCCGGTTGCAGAGCCGAACGCTGCTCGGCGAGACGGAAGATCGCCGGGTCTGGTTTCTCCACACCCTCGTCGCCGGAATAGATACGCACCCTCAGATAGTCGAATAGACCGACACCGCGGAAGTTGCGATCCATCACCCAGCCGGGCACGCTGGTGTTGGCGATGAGTCCGATGAAGAGACCCAGTCTGGACAGTTGTTCGAGGGCGTCAGCAATGCCGGGGTAAAGCCACGATCTGTATCGGGGTCCGGAGAAGACACCGGTGACATAGACGACCTCGTCCCGCCTCACTTCCAGTCCAAGCCGCTCAAACAACCCTGTGATCAGGGACTCGTCCGTCCATGCCGGCCTCGCCTGACGGGCTGTTCGGGCCAGTTCTGCAACCAGCGACGCCACATCGGCATCGACCACGTCGTGTCCAAGCCAGCGCAAGGCCGCCGTGGCACGCCGTGGCCCTCCAGCTGCGACCTGAGCACTGCTGGGATCATTGCCCTGTTCTTGGCCGAAGCCGTAAATCGTGTTGCCGGAGTCGAAGAAGATGCCGTCAAATTTCATCGGAGGTTTCTTGCATCGGTGGTGGGGTCGAAGAGCTGAGCGATGATCGGTGGATGGTCGCTCAGTCGAGTTTGCGAGTTTCTGTCCAGCAGAAAACCCGCGGGTTGAAAATCGGTCGGCTCCACCAGCAGTCGGCGAGCTTCACGGATCCAGATGTAGTCGACACGCCGCTCGTTTGCTATTGCCGGCACGCACGCCAAGCTGCCGCATTCGACGAAGCCACGAGCGACCATATCCTGATAGACAAGACCACTCGGCGTCGCGTTGAAGTCACCGGCGATGACATCGGGCTGCGGGCAGGCGGCGAACAGGGCCTGCAGTTCTGCGAGGCGAACGGGGTCCCCCTCCCTTCCCGGAGCGTAGCGGTTTGATGACAGGTGCACGGTGACGATGGTCAGGCCCTCTGGACCTGTGCACTGCAACACAAGACACATACGCTCGAAGGGAGCGGTGTCACCATAACCGGTCAGATCTTCCACCTCAGCATCCGATCCATGCCACAACACAGCACCGCCATACGCCGGCCGTCGGCCGCCCCTGGCAAAGGTGGCCTGCATGCCCAGCTCCTCTGCGAGACGGCTGGCTTCTTCCTCTGAAGGCACTTCCTGTAGGCACAGAATATCCGGTGCCAACTGCCGGTAAAATCTGGTCAGGGCGGCAAGGATGTGCGGATGCGACTGGGTGCGTTCCTCCCCCCAGAGGCTCGGTGCGCCCTGGAACCAGTAGCTGTTGTGTGACACGAGTGTCGTCATCGATTGATCTTCAGGACTCCATAAGTAGTGACTTATGATAAGCATAAACTTATCATAGCGGCATGGACGTTGACCTGCCATTTACCGCCCTTGCCGATCCCCGGCGGCGCTCGATCTACGAACTGCTGCATGGGGCCCCTGCCTCTGTTCGGGAACTGACCGATCAGCTGCCGATCAGTCAGCCCGCGGTCTCCCAACACCTGAAGGTTCTGTCGGCAGCGGGGTTGGTCAACTCGCAACCGCAGGGAGCCAGACGGATCTACACCACCGACCCGGCGGGCTTGGCACAGCTCCGCATCTGGATCGACTCCATGTGGGAGGACGTCCTCGACCAGTCTGACCAGGCAGGCAGAAGAGAGAACGAGAGATGAGAGTGCATCATGCGGTACCGAGTACAACTGGGCCAACGTGCTCGCCTGGGATCCACCAGAGCGTTCTGTCGTCGCCTGGCATCCCAGTCTGACACCCGAGGCGGCATCCATCATTGAAGTGCGATTCTCCTCTGTCGACGAGGGCACGGCACTGTGGCTCGAACACCGCGGCTGGGAGGAGTTCGGCCCGCAACAGGGCGAGGCGACCCGCACCGACTACGACACGGGCTGGGACCTGGTAATGACGGCGTTTCTCGACAGCCAGAATCGGTAGATTGGCGCTCTCGGACTTTACCGGTCCCACCGGAGTCGACGACTGGTCCGCCGATCTCGATCGGCGTTGGCCGGAGCGTGGGGCGGCGGCGCGCGCCGTCGTCGCCCGAATTGCAGCGTGGGCCGTCGAGCAGAATGTTCGCCCTGCGCGTGCGCTCGAACTGGGTATCGGCGCCTGTCATCTTTCGGCTGCGGTGCTCGATGTCATCGACCAGTGCCCCGTTGTCGGCGCCGGGTACACCGGCCTCGATATCGAACCGCGCCTGCTCGATCACGGGCGTAGCCGCCTGTCCCACCACGATCCCGCCCGCATCGATCTCCACCAGGTGGATCTCAATGACTCGAACTGGTCCGTCGGCCTGCCCCCCGTTGACGTCACCTTCTCCCTGCAGAGCATTCACGACCTCGCTGGATATCAGGCACTGCAGAACATCTATCAGGGGTTGGCAGAATTGCTACGCCCAGGCGGGCTGTTGATCAATGCCGACTTCGTCGAGGCCTTCCCCCAGGATGACCCGCAAAAGCCCAGGCGTTTCCCGGTGTCAACGCACGAGGATCTGCTCACGGCGCGGGGTTTCAGCCAATTCTCCCATAGTCGTCATGGCAAACTCGCCTGCATGTCGGCCATCAGGTCTGCACGTTTCCCGGTTGCCGTGAGGTCCTGCCCGCTGTAGGATGAGCCATCCCGCATCACCTGTCGACGGGAGACACTCATGGAACAACGCAGACTCGGACGTACAGAACTTCAGGTATCGGCACTCGGCTTCGGCGCCTGGGAAATCGGTTGGACACCCGTAGCAGAGGGCGAGGCTGTGGGCAGACTTCTCAACCACGCCCTCGACAGCGGCATCAACTTCGTCGACTCCTCCGCGGCCTATCGCTGGAGTGAGGAGTTGATCGCCAAGCATATCGGTCATCGGCGTCACGAATTCCTCTTTGCTACCAAGTGTGGTTCCGGGCGTGTACAGCAACCGGACGGGGAGTGGGTACAAACCCTCGACTACTCTGCGGCGGCGATTGCACCACAGATCGAGCGATCTCTGCAACGGTTACAGACAGACTACATCGACATCATGCAGTTGCACTCGCCCTCCCTGGACGACCTCGTCAATGGGGACGGACTCGACGGTCTGCAGCGGGCGCAGGAGCAGGGCAAGATCCGCTTCGTCAGTCTCTCCGCCGATGATGAGGCCGCACAGCAGGCGGTGGAGATGGGTGCATTCGACACGCTGCAACTATCCTACAACATTCTGCATCAGGAAGCGGCCCAAATCATCGCCGCTGCCCGCGCCAAGGACATGGGTATCATCATCAAGGAGCCGATCGCCACCGCCATGTACGAAGCAGCCCGACCGGAAGGTGACGCTAGCAAGTGGGACCTGGCGCAGCAGCGTCTGGCACCGGCGGCCATCGGTGATCTGCCTCGTGTCGAGGCCAGTCTGCGTTGGCTGTTCAACAACGCCGACGTGCACACTGCCATCGTCGGCACGACGAACATCGATCATTTGAATGAGAATGTCGCCAGCACCGAGCGGGGTATGCTGAGTGCGGCGACGTGCGCCGCCATCGCCGCAGCCTGACAACCACAAGAGAGAAAAAGAATGGGAACATTCTACGACGATTCCATCGTCCCCGATCACCTGCGTCGGGACTTCGACGTTTACGACCGCATCCGCGAACTGGATCTCGATCTGGGCACCTTTGACAGCTGGATGGGGAGAGACCTGAAAGGGGCGGCGATCTGCTCGGTGATATTCCACGAGTCTGGTCTCGTCTATCTGTCCGGTTACGGTTATGGACCGGGGCATATGTATGACGATCCGGAGCGCATAAAAGAGGGCCAGGATGCGGCACAATACGTCGCCGATTCGATGCTGGGGCGTCTGCACTGGGCGCTGAGCTGCGGTGGTGAGGGTGGTGATCTGAATGATGTGTTGTATACGGTGAAAGGCCTGGGCATGGTGGTTTCTACCGATGTCGCCTTCCATGGCGCACCGGCGGTGATGAATGGCTTTTCCAAACGCTGGCAGTCCGTCTTCGGTGGCGGTGGCGGTGCCTTCGCCGAGGATGGTGAAGACAGCAACTATTCCGGCGTCCACGCCCGCAGTGCCATCGGCGGGTTTACCGGTCGTTTCTCCATCGAACCGGAGCTCATCGTCGCCATCCCACCGGAGTTGGCGAAAGCCATCATCCGCAACCGCGGCTGGATCTTTCCTCTGCCACCCAAGGAGGCCGTGCGTATCCGGGCCGAGTACCAACAGACTCAGGGCAAGAGCGCATGAAGGTCTGCGATCCCCACTTCCATCTGTGGAATATCCGCGAGCGTCCCAACCCGAATCTCGGGGAGGCGGTGGAACAGCACCTGCAGAGATACGTGGCCACCGACTACCTGGCGGACATGGCGCAGTTGCCGGACCCCCTCGAGCTGGTCTCCAGTGTGCACGTGGAGACCGTGGTGGGACAGATGCAGGGCGGTGCTGTCGTCGATACGGTCGAGGAGACCCGTTTTGTCAGTGCCCAGGTGGGTGCCACGAAACATCCGGCTGGGATCGTGTCGTATGTGCATCTGGGTCAGGACACGGCGTTGGCCGAGAAAGTTTTGCAGCAGCACGCCGAAGCTGCCGACGGACGGCTGCGTGGTGTGCGTATGATCCTCAACCACCATCCCGATAATCCGGACCTCACGTGGCCCCAGGTCGAACACGGCGATTTCTTGTGCAACCCCCTGTTCAAGGAAGGCATCGCGCTGTTGGGCGAACACGGGTTGTCCTTCGATCTGCAGTGCAATCCGCATCAATTCATGGATGCGGCAGCGACCTTCGGTGCGGCGCCTGAGACCCCGGTAATTCTCAATCATCTCGGATCATTTCACGATGGCGAGGATGAGGCATACGAAGAGATGTGGCGTCAGGGGCTGCGGGCCCTGGCAGAACTGCCCCATGTAGCGGTGAAGCTGTCGATGTTGTTCTTCTGCGCGCAGGGGTATCACGAAGACGAGGACAAAGAGGAACATGTGCGCCGACTGGTGCGTGAAGTGATCGACATGTTCGGCGCGGACCGCTGCATGTTCGCCAGCAACTACCCAGTCGATCGCATTCAGGGCATCGATGTAGCGACGCTGTATGGCCGCTTCGTGGCGTGGACACTGGACTGGTCGCAAGAGGAACGCGAGGCGCTGTTTCACGATACGGCGGCACGTGTATATCGCATGGCATAGCTGATAGCTGCGCAAGAACCAGGCAAGGAGAGCATGGATCAACCCAAGTACAACGCCGACCTACAGGTGAGACCCGTCGGCGACCAGGATCTGGGCGCCGCCCGAAATCTGGCGGGTCGGGCTTTTGGTGAGGATTGTCAGGAATGGTTCGGCGGGGACACAACCCTCGGCGGCTTTGATACGGATGGTACGATCGTCTGTGTCCTCGACTACGACCCGGCTTCGATGTGGTGGGGGACCGCCCAGATCCCTGCGGGTGCCATCGGCGGTGTCGCCACCGATCCCAAACATCAGGGTCGTGGCCATGCTGGGGGGCTGATGGTCAAAACCATTCATCTGCTGCGCGAGCAGGGCCGCTGCGTCTGTCCCCTGTGGCCCTTCTCCTTTGCGTGGTATGGCAAGTTCGGCTGGTCCTGTCCCACCACCGTGGCCACCCTCAAACTGTGGCCGGATCTGGTGCGCCGTACCGGCGCCCCCGTGGGCACGGTACGTCCTGCCGAGCCCGATGACGTGGCCGAGATCGAGCGTCTGTATAACGCGAGTGCCCAACAACGGAACGCGCAATCCGTCCGCTCGGCGGCTCAATGGGAGAAGAGGTGGCGGTCACAGGTCTGGGTGCTGGAGGCTGACGAAGGGCTCGCCTGCAGTGCCCTCGTCAGAATCAGGCAGCTGGAGCGTGGCCAGGGCAAGAGGGTTGTGGTGCGCGAGTTGCACGGGACGAGTTTCGCCGAGCAACTGAGTCTGGTCCGTTCTCTGGCCGAGATGGAACAAGTGACTGCCATCGAGTTGAATGTGCCACCGGACAGCCTGTTCCTGCACGCCTTTTCGGAGCAGTTTGACATTTCCAGCGAACACGAACTCGCCCTGCGTGTACTCGACGTGCCGGGAGCGCTCCGCCACCTGCAGCCAGCCGATGATCTGCAGGCTTGTGTTTCCTTCGAGGTGGCGGAC
>DPVW01000454.1 GCA_003529325.1 Candidatus Latescibacterota bacterium
CGCCGCTTTTTTCGTTGGCGCCTGTGCCTTCGCCGGCGCTGCGTTGATCCGTCTCGACCTGCCGAGGCCATCGCGGCATCGCGCCCGAGTGCATCTGTTTCTGTCCACCGCCTGTATCGTCGGTGTCGCCATACTCATCTATGTACCACGGATCGACGACCTGTACTCTCACGCCGAGCGTTTCGGCGTGCCCCTGTCGATGGCGACCTGGCCAGCTTTTGTCACCGATGTGTGGTACGGGATCGGTCCGCAACGCTGGTACCTGTCTAGCACGGTTGTCGCTGCTGTCGGTGGCCTGCTGTTGCTGCGGCGCCAGCGCCTGGGCGGACTGTATCTGCTAGGCATTTTCGCTCTACCCCTGCTCTTCAGCCTCGCCGTCGCCACCGGCGGCCAACCCCGGGTCTACGTGTATCTGCTGCCTTTGATCTGTATCGCCGTCGCCGTTGCCGCCGACGAACTCCGTCTCCGACTGCAGTCGCGACTCCCGGCACAACGCTGGGCAAGATCCATCGCCACGGTGGTCACCTTCCTGCCCCTTGCCATCCCCTTCTGTCGCCTGCCCAGCACACCCACCGAGAGTGGCTATCGTGCTGCCGGTCGCTGGATACAGGCACAGACGAAACCAGGCGACGTCCTCGTTGTCCCGTATATCGTCGATTCGGCCATTGGTTATTATGCCGCTGGCATGACGGTGCAGCGTCTACGAGATGCTGTCGGTACGGGCATGGGTCGCCTGTTCTTCATCACCCGTCCGGGGACGGCGCGATTTGATTTCGATGATCTCATGCTGGCCAGCAATTTCACTACGGACGCGGCACATCACCTCGATACCTATCACAACTGGTCGTTGCCGGCAAGCGCCTTTGCGCCTGTCGCTCACTTTGACCTTACCACTGTCTCCCGTCCTGTTGCAGCACTTCAGTCCATCGATCTGGGCTCGCTGACGCAGGCACAAAGCTGGGAACTGTTCGCGCAGACCACGCCGGATGCGGCCCGTTGGTCGCAACAGGAGGGCTCGAATGGCGAGCTCTCTATGAAGCTGCAGTTGCAGACGGGTGCCGCCGTGCTGCATTCGGTGCGAACCTTCGTGCCCGCCGCAGATGGGCTGGCCCTGCTCGCCTACACAAAACTAGGCAGCGGCTACGCCTCGCTCTTTGTGGTGGAACAGGATCAACGGCAAGCTCTACAGATGGCCAAAGTGTTGGCCGCCCCTGCTTCCTCCGTCGTCGATGACGAGCAACGGTTCGACGAACTCTACCTCAGACCGGTGCAGGAAGGCGTGGAGTATGGCCTCTTCGTCACCGCCTCGGGAGGCCCAGCGGAGATGGCGAACTGGGCCGTCTACTACGTGCGTATGTAACCCTCAACTCACAGAAGTGATACCTGGCGGATACAAATTGGCGTCGGCGCCCTGCCGCTGAAGCTTGGTGCAAGTCGTTGTGCGGTAACAAGCAGCCTCCATGCGAAGGGTGCTGGTACAGAGATTGATCACACCTGATGTGAATCGATACACGTGCAGCCAATCCTGTCTTGGAGGTATCACATGAATGTCACGCTGATCGGACACGGTTTCTGGCCCCTTGTCGGCGGTCTGGAGCGTCAGGTCTATGATTGTGCCGTCGGTCTCGCCCGTCGAGGCTGTGCGGTCCGGGTGTTGTCCATTGTCGCCGAGGGTACGGACCTGCCCGCCGACGAGGTCCTGCACCTTCCAGGAACGGGGCCGATCCAGGTACATCGAGCGCCCGTACTGCAACCAGCAGCACCACACGACCCACTCCGTGAACCGGAGATCCCCGCCGACGCCTATCGGCAACTGGCGCCTCGGTGGTCACGGCTGGTACACGACGCCGATGTGCTGTGCACCTTTGGCGCTTCGCCCGCTCTTGCCGGTGATCTCATCAAGCGCCATCTGGGCCTTCCATTCGTTGCTGTGTTGCCCGGGATCCCGGAGCAGGCGGATGCACGCTTCCGCGAGATTCTGTGCTGCGACGCGGATCTTTTCGTCGGCGTCTCACGGTTCATGTGCCGCCGCGCCGAAGCCTTGTACGATCTGCACATGATCCCGATTTACAATGGCATCGACACGGATCTTTTCCGACCCACACAGCAGGCCCTCGACTACGACGTCCTGCTGGATCTGCCAGGCCCGCTGATCACATCCCCCGTCCGCCTCGATCCATCCAAAGGACTCGACCTGCTGCTCGACGCCTTCGAACTGGTCAGCAGACTGCGCCCGGACGCGACCCTGCTGATCACCGGCAATGGTAGTATCTGTCACCACCTGGGTCTGGTGAATCCGTACTACGAACACCTACAGAGGGTGGTGCAACTGAAGGAGTTGACACAGCAGGTGCGTTTCGCTCGTGGTGCCATCGCCAGCCGCGACATGCCGGCGCTGTACACGATCTCTGATCTCTGTGTCATGACCAGTGTCACCGAGGGCTTCGGACTTGGCCTCGCCGAGTCGCTCGCCTGTGAGACACCCGTCGTGGCGACCCGTACCGAGGGCATGACGGAGATCTTCCCTGACGGTAAGGCGGGTGTCTACGTCGATCGCGACGCCACCGATGTCGCCCAGTGCCTGCTGACGCTGCTGGGTGACAATGCCCTTCGTCGGCGCCTGGGTCGCGCCGGTCGTGCTCACATCGTCGCCAGCTTCCCATTGCAGGCACAAGCCGACAACTACCTCTCCCTGTTCACCTCCTTGTGCACAGCGCGCATCGCAGCCTGACATGGTTGCCGCCACACGATCACTGCCCCTCGGGCCACCATTGGTGCAGAGTTATCTGTTCCACGCCTACCCACTGGCCATCCTCGCCGGCCACGGCGAGGCCAGTCTGCCGTGGATCCTTTCCACCTTCGTACAACTCTACCATCGGCCGCACGGTGAACTGAAATTTTACATTCACCCCTGGTCTCCCGCCGACCATCTGCGCCAGACGGCACTGTTCCAATGTCCCTGGCTCGACATACAACACGTCGACCAGCGTCTGCCAGACACACCCCTCGTCCCCTTCCTCGAGCGTTGTATCAACAGGGGTCTCTATGCACAGATCGATATCGATTATGGCTGCCTGCCAGGAGATCCACGTCTGGGCTGGTTGCACGAGATCCTGCTCTTCGGCGTCGATCGTCACGCCCATCTGTTCGAGGCCCTCACCTACGCACCGGATGGCACATTCCACACCTTTCGTCTCGACGGCGACACTGTCGAGATAGCCGCCGCCGCCGCCGCACGACTCGCCCACACGCACGCTCTGGAGGACGAACGACCACGGTTGCTGCTCTATCGATACATCGACAAGGCTCACGTTGCTTTCGATGTCCCAGCGGTCTGTGATCAACTGTGGGACTACCTCGAGGCAGCAGACAGTTCCGTGCGGCATCGAACCACCGCGCCCGTCATCGACGCACTCTGGGGGGTCGCTACATGCCCCTGGCTCGAATCGGAAGTGATCGCCGTCGGTGCCGGTCGCCCGCCGGAGCGGCTCGATATCCCCCTGCGTGTCTGGTGGGAACACAAACGACTCATGGCCATGCGCTTCGCCTACCTGGAACAGGAGGGATTTCTCGACCCTGCCCTGAAAGCCAGCAACAGCGCCCTCGAGATCGCACGAATCGCGTGGCAGGCGCGACTAATCACCCTTCGCTGGCGCGAGCCGGATGCACAGAGCATTCGCAGCGTCGTCGCCCTGATACGCGAATCGGCGGCACGCGAATTGGATGTGGCCGGTACCGTCGTTACGACGCTTGCCGCGTGAGACGAGGATGACAGACCTCCGCATCACCATCGCCTTCTGCTCCGGTCGGCACCGGATCGTGCCCGTCGTCGACATGCTCGTCGGTCGCTTGCGCGCGCTGCAGTACACGGAGGGATTGTTGCTGCGCCTGCTCGTGATCTGGGATCGCACCTTCGGGGATGCACCACCACCACATCGTGAATTGCAGTTGGCCGGCGCCGGCGCTTTCGAACAGGTCCGCTGTATCGAACCCGCCGCAGCGATCGCCCTCGTCTGCGAAGCAGGAGCGACTGGGGATCTGGCACCTCTTATCAGACGTCCAGGTTACGGGTCCCTGCGCAACCTCGCCCTCCTCGAGGCCCTGCGCGCCGACTCGGATATCCTGCTGTTCCTTGATGACGACGAGTATTTCACCGCCCCATGGCGTGACGAGAAGGGTCAACTCCACTGGCGACCCGTCGACCCCCTCGGACCCCACCTGGATAGTCTCTCGCAGGGCGCGGCCGTCACCAACGGTACCACTCTCGGCGAACCCTCACCCATCCCCCGGGGCATCAGCCACCACGTGCCCCCCGCCATCCTGCGCCGATTGGGTGCGGCACTGGCGGCAGGCAGTGAATTCCTCACCCCCTCCTCCTTCCTCGCCGGACGTATGCGCCTCGCCCCCGGCCCCGAAAACAGATTGCCCCGACCCATTGACGTCGTGCGCGGTGTCCGTCGCCTGTCAGGTGGCAACCTCGCCCTGGACCTCAACGTCGCCCGCGCCGGACTGTTGCCACCCTTCTATGCACCACCGGCAGCTCGGGGTGAGGACGCCCTCTTCGGCGCCCGCATCGATCACCTCTGTGTGCAACGAGTGCCGGCGTATGTATTCCACGATCCCTTCGGACGTTTCACCGAGATGGCCAGTGCTGGTACCCGTCCTGCGGAGTTGACACCCACACCTCTGACACGGGCGACGGTGGCCCGCTTTGGCCGAGCCCTGTTGGGCTGGATCGGCTACGCTCCCCTGCTGCTGCGATTGCGAGCACCGGACGAAGCGTGGTATCGGGTAGGAATCGCGTTGATGCGAGAGGCCGTCGCGGAAGCAGCACCAGCCTTGAGTAGCGGTCTGAACTGGGAGGGGTTTGCCGCCGCCCCTTCGGTGCTGGCCCGGTGCAGCCGGCGCAGTGGGCGCGACCTGGAGGAACTACGAACCTCGGAAGAGGCGTGGCGAAACTGGCTACGCGAAGAGGTCGGTGCCCAACTCGTTCAGCGCGCCGCCTGAATCGCGCCTGCAGTGGTAACACGATACCGGCCCGCCGCCAGAGGGCCGAGCTCCTGCTGCGCGCCATCTGGCCAACGCACGACCACCCCCTCCGCCGCCGACGCCGAGCCCAGGCCGAAGACGAGGGCGAGTGAATGCTGACTGAGATAGGAGGAACCGGTACGCACCGTCAGTGCTTGTTTGCGGCCCTGGTTGGTGACGTGCACCACGGCGCCGAGCGCATCGACGGCGGGTGACTCACCCGTGAGCAGCAGCACGAGAGCCGAACCACCGCCGGCGTCCACGGCGTCATTGCGCAACACGCGCGCAGCACCCCCGTTGGTCGACAACAGCGCGTCCACGTCACCATCCCCCTCCAGATCACCCACAGCCAGACCCCGACCGACGAGTTGTTGGGCGAAGGGTGGCCCTGCCTGTGTGCCGACATCTATGAGCCCACCGGCGCCGTCATTCCAGAACAGTTGCGGTCGCTGAGCGTAACTGATCTCTTTCTGCACAGCATTGATCCCGGGTTCGATGTGGCCATTGACCAGTAGCAGATCACGGTAGCCATCGAGGTCGTAGTCGAGAAACTTGAGACCAAAGGTGAGAGTACGCAGCGTCGGTTGTACCAATCGACTGCGACCGGCGCCATCGAGAAACAACGCCGCCCCTGGCGCCGTCTGGGTGTACAACGACATCGACTCGCGACTGAAGTTGCCGATTCCGATCGCCTGGATCCCGTCCCCGTTCAGCGCGGTCACGTCGATACCCATGCCGGCGCGAGCACGACCCGACTCGTCGTAGCCGATGCCGGCGGCCATGCCGGACTCGACGAATCGTCCATCTGCCTGGTTGCGCAGCAGAAAGTTGGGCTGTGTGTCGTTGGTCACCACCAGATCCACCCAGCCATCGCTGTCGAAATCGGCGACGGCGACACCCATCGACTTGGCATGGGGCAACAGCAGTCCTGCTGCCTCCGTGACCTCCTCGAAAGTGCCGTCGCCACGATTGTGATACAAGCGCGGCGTCGACCCCGGGTATTGTTGCGGCGTGGCATAGGACTTCTGCTTGCCGTCGAAGCTGGCGTAGAGGTCGTTTTCCGGGGACCAGTGCACGTAGTTGGTGACGAACAGATCGGGCCAGCCATCGTTGTCGGTATCCGTCCACAACGCTGCCGTCGACCACTCGGGATTGTGACGACCCTCGTCATCCGTCCAATCGGACCCGGCGACGCCCGCCCGGTCGGTAACATCGTCGAAGCGCAGACCGCCCGTACCCTGCAGCAACAGGTTGGCCCCCAACGTCGTCAGAAACAGGTCCGTCCAGCCGTCGGCATCGTAGTCGGCGGCTGTGATACCCATGCCATAGAGACTGACATCCAGTCCGGAACCAGCCGTCACGTCTTCGAAGACGCCATCGCCGCGATTGGCGTATAGCCCACTCGTAGGTGCCTCCCGTCCCTCCTCTTCGTGCCCGGCAAACCAGGTGCCGTTGACGAGCACCACATCGTCATCACCATCTGCGTCGATGTCGAACAGGCCTGCACCGGCGCCCATGGTTTCCGGCATCCACTTCTGCCCGAAGCCCCCTGTCTCATGCTCGAAATCGATACCGGAGGCGTCCGTCACATCGGTGAATCTCACCCCCGGTGGCATCCTGCGATCACCACTCGTCGCATACGCCGGTGCTGCTTTTGTGTATGCGGGTGCCTGTTCGTTTGCCTCTTCGGGCTGCTCACATGCGGCCACCAGGCTGATCGCCAGCCACACACCCCACTTGCGCATCACCTCACTCACAGCCCTGGCGAGACAACGGGGGATGACCTCAGATCGTGCACATGGATCTTCTGTGTCTCACGGTTGGCATTGGGGTGCCGCATGCGATAACCGCGGGTCACGACCTGCGCCGACTCGTCGATCTGGTAGTAGGTGTAAGCCTGTTCGGCTGCTGCCGCCTCCGCCTCACGCCCCAGACTGCGCAGAGACAACATCCTGTGGTAGTAGGCGCTGCGATCTTCCGGATCGATGTGCAGGACCTGATCGATCGCCTTCAGTGCCTCCTCGAAGCGACCGTCCAGGTAGAGCACCCGACCCAGGTTGCCCCAGGTGGCGCGGTCTTGCGGGAATCGCGACAGCACATGTCGGTACGCACCTTCGGCGTCGGCGTACCGACCCGCCTTCTGGTGGGCGACACCCCAGATCCATGCGGTCTGTGGGTCCCCGACTTGCAGTGCTTCGCACCGTTCCAAAAATCGGTAGGCCTGCTCGATGTCACCATCCTGGAGTGCGACACGCGCCATATTTCGTGGGCCATCGATGCCATCGGGCCGCAACCGCGCCACCTGCTCGAAGGCAGCCATGGCGGAACGGGTATCTCCCTGCAACAACAGGGCGATGCCGTAGTCGTTGTGTCGCATCCACTCAGGGGCAGGTGAACTCGACTGCTCTCGCGCCGGGCCGGGCCGGGCCACGGGCAAGAGGATTTCATGCCGAGCAATCTCCGTGACCGGCAGATCTGGGACCTGTGGAAATGGGCGGAAGCCTGCAGGATTGGCCGCATAGGCGAACTCCGTGTACCGGCGGTCGAACTTGCGCCACAACAGCCTGGCGGTAATGCGCACCTCGGCGCCGGCATACTCTGGTGGGATGCTGACGCCGTAATGCGCCACATCCGCCGTGCCCGGTCCGATCACGTGCACGTAGACGGGCGCATAGATATCCTGCGCATTGCGCTGATGGATCCCCCTGCCGGCGGCATCTACCAGCAACGCCTTATAGAAATGCGCCGCCGGATCGACATGACCATCAACGCCCAGGGCTCCACTTTGCTGCCACACCTCACCCTCTTGAGCAGATACAGTAAACTCGATCCAGCCTTCATTTGAATCGTTGGTGCCACCAGGGAAGGTGTGACCGACACCGACGTTGCGCACCGTCACATCGACTTCGAAATGTTCCCCCGGTTCCAGCACCGATCCGGCCACGCCGGGCAGAGCTTCGATGGCGCCATCGGCACGACGCAGTGCTGCAATGTCAATGCGCAGCTTCTCTGCTTGCAGGAACTCCTCGATGCGGTGCACGGTCTCCATGTCGCCGCGCAGGTACGGTAGCGCTGTATTGGCGGCCAGGAAGCGATGCGACCGGACGTATCCATCCCGCGCCGACACGTCCCCCTGTACCGCCTTCTCCGGTGGCATGTGACAGTCCTGGCAGAGCCGTTTGTACCCTGGCAGGTAGAACGTCCGTGATGCATTGAGGGCGACACCGCTGTCATGCCAATTGTCGAACTCGTCCTGTCCACGCAACCACCGGTAGCCATTGAGCCTACTATCGAGACTGACCTTGTGGCACGTGGCGCAATACCGCGACGAGTGGAAAAACGGCTTGAGCATCTGACGCTTGTGCACGGCGGGACGCGCTTTCAGTGCCATGTCGTGCATCAACTGCGCGATCCCATCCTGGGATTCGGCGAATAGATACGGGTCTTCCTGGTGATCGGCGATGTTGTAGTTGGCGTTCCCCGTCTGATCGTGAATGGCATCGATGGCGTGACAGGCCAGGCAGGTGAGCCCCGCCTGTGCTTGTGGCGAACGGCGGTCGATCTCTCCCGTCATTTTGCCAGCCAGCATCAGCGCCGGGTCATGACAGCCCGAACACCACTTCGACTTCACCAACCCCTCCCGCCCTTTTAGCTTTGTCCCAGGGTCGATGCGACTGAAATAGCTGATGTGGGCATCGAGTTCGCTATTCGAGCTTGTCGAAGTCCGGCGCATTTCGTTGATCGTTGCTTCGTAAAATGGATTGTTGAAAGAAGCGAAACGATGCGCCGATTTCGACCACTGCTCGACGATGGCGGCGTGACAACGTGCACAGCTGGCAGCACCGAGTTTCTCAGTCGCCACAAACCCCTGCTGCTCGACCTCGCGTTCCAGCAGTTCCTGTTCCGGCAGATTTCCACGGGTGATGATACGCGACGGCAGATATCCTCCCGTCGTCGTCGTCGCCGCCGACGGAAAAAATGGACTCTGGTAGGGCACGAAGTTGGCGGGCACAAAGTTCGTGGGACTGCCACCCCGCTGACGCGCACCCGACCCGGGACCGGTATTCGTACCCGCCGCAAAGGCACTTTCAGCGACTGCCGTGTACGATTCGCGATCGTAGCTGACACCGTGGGCGAGAATCGCCGCCAGCGTCAGCCCGGCGACAGCGACAGGTACGGTTGTGTAACTGACGGGGGACGGCTTCGAGATGGAAATCCGTCGATGGGCGAGATAGAAGGCTGGCAGTGCCGCCGCCGCCAGCACGTGTAGCCACCAGGCCCAGGCGTTGCCTCTACTGTTGGCTTCACTGACGATGAACAGACCCGAAACCAGTAGTGCCACACCGAGAACGGCGGTGACAACTCCGGTGTAGATCGCCCGTTGGCGCTGGCGCCGCCAGACCATCGGCAGATGCCATTCGACGAAAGCCAGCATCAGCACGACGAGAAGGATGCCGAGTCCCGTATGAAACAACACCATGCCCTGGTAAAATTTGGGTAACGAGATGTCGGTGACAGCGAAGTAACCGATACCGGCAGCATCTGCTGCGCGGTGGGCGAGCAGGTAGAGGGTGTCGGCAAACATGACGACGCCCAGCACGACGATCAGCGCCAGCGCCCGGTGTTGATAGCGGGTGAGGCGACTACGTTTTTGCAAACTGCCTGTTGAAACGCTCTGACTCATGTGTAGAGATCTGGCGGCTGGCGGAAGGAAACAGAAACCGAGGGAAGGGGTCTAAGATAGGAAGGAGGACGGGTCCTGTCGCAGCGCTCAAGACGTGAGTTTCTCGTGGGTCTGGCGTGCCACGATCAGTTCCTCATCCGTGGTCAGAACACGCAAGTGCACACGACTGCCGTCGCGGTGCAATGTGCCCTCACCATGGACACTGTCGTTGCAGGCAGGGTCCAACTCGACACCGAGAAACCCCAACCCCTCCAGGACCTGACCCCGTACAATGCTGGAATGTTCACCGATGCCTCCGGTAAAGCTGATCACATCGAGGCCACCCAACTCGACGACAAAGGCGCCGAGGTAATCCCGGATGGCAGAGCAGAATACCTCGATGGCAAGCACGCAACGTTCATCTCCTGCCTGGGCGCGCTCTTCGATATCACGCATGTCATTCGATGCGCCGCTGAGACCGAGCATCCCCCCCTCGGAGGCGCAGATCTCCAGCGCCCTATCCAGCGAGATTCCTTCCCGATCACAGACGACCTGCAAGGCATACGGGTCCAGATCACCGATGCGGTTGTTCTGCGGCACACCGCCCTGCGGACTGAGGCCATGTGAGGCCCCCTGCGACACACCGTCCTTGATGGCGCATAGTGACGACGAGCCGCCGAGGTGGCAGTTGATGTGCCGCAGCCGGCTCTGACCTTCCAACTCGAGGACTTTCTCGGCGGCGTAACGATGCGAGGCACCATGAAAACCGTAACGGCGGATGCCATACTCTTCGTACCAGTGCCAGGGGACGGCGTAGAGTTGCCGGCGCAATGGCGCATTGCCGTGAAAGGCAGGCTCAAAACAGCCGATACGTGGAGCATCGGGAACGACGCTGGCAAACTGTCGGATCGCCGCCACGTAGGCGGGGTTGTGGGCGGGGGCAAGACGAAAGAAGTCCTCCATGCGGCCAATGACCTCCTCGTCGAGTTCGACGACGCCCGTGATAGACCGGGCGTGCACGGTCTTGAAACCCACCCCTTCGAGTTCCCCGACCGAAGCCAGAGGGGCGCCCTCCCCGGTAAGTCGTGTCAGCGCCTCGTCGATGGCGGTGGCGTGGTCGGGCAACAGACAGGGCTGCTCGACCTCGTTACCCTCCCCCAGGCGATACTTGTGCAACGAACCCTCTTCGATGTCGCCGATGCGATCCATGCCACCACGGGCGAGCACCTCGCCTCCCGGCATGTCGAAGAGTTTGTACTTGAAGGAAGTGCTGCCGAGATTGGCTACCAGAATTTTCACGTCGGTCCTGTCGTTGCACGGTTATTCGGTGGATTTCCTGAATTTCGTAATATCGGGGACGAAGGGTGGCACATAAAGTGCTATTAATCTCGACATGAACGACAACCTTACCCAAGCCACAACAACCAGCCGTCGTCGGGGACCGTCGATCTACCTGACGACGACGGGCGCAATCCGCATGTCCGCCTTCGCCCCCGTCACTAATAGCACCCGTGCCCTGACCGCTATCGTCGGCATCGATGCGGGCTCCGCCGAGTTGGAGATCCTGGAACGCATGCGGTCCCGGCTGTACTGGATCGCAGCTGGCTGTGCCGCCCTCACCCTCGTTGCGGCCCTCATCTTTGCCCGCAGCATCACTCGTCCGATCCGCCATATCGCCGACATTGCCGAACGTCTTGGATCCGGCGACTACAGCGCCCGGGCCGACGTGCATACACGGGACGAGGTCGAAGTCCTCGCCACGGCGGTGAATCACATGGCGGAGCAGGTGCGCGAGCGGGACGCCGCTCTCAAGGAGATGGCTGCCAGCGTTGCCCACGAGGTGCGCAACCCGCTGAACTCTATCAAACTGCTACTTGCTCTGCTGGCGGAGGATATCGCCGCCAATCGTCGGCAGGCTCGTCATCATCCTCTGTTTCGATTTCGAGGACCTTGCCGTCCGCGTCGATCTCGATCTCCGTCGTCGCTCCATCCTTTTCAACCTCGACTTCGTAGACCGTATTGCCCTTCTCGGTCTCGACCTCCGCTTCGACGATCGTGCCACCCGGCACGCTCTGCTGCGCGGCATCGACGACGGCCTGTGGCAGATCCTTTATGTCGATCTCTTTCTCCTTCGCCTGCACAGCCGCCGCATCCAAGCAGACTGCGGACAGCTCCATGAGCATGACGCCGAGCCTGACTCGCGTGAGCCGGATCATGTTCCATCTCCTGGTAAGGGTCATCTGGGTATGTGTTAGGGGTAATGCAAGACCCATGCCACAGCCGGGACCCGCATCCCCCACTGAGAGGGGACACGGGTTGCGGTCAGACTGCTGGTTTGTCAGCGATGGGAGTTCAGCACCGCTGAAGAATCAGCCCTACCAGGACCAGCTCATGCCGATGGACGGCAACAAAGGAGTAGTTGCCGCGCAGGGCCAGAT
>DPVW01000076.1 GCA_003529325.1 Candidatus Latescibacterota bacterium
GCAAGAAAGCACTCGTCACAATGACTCTGACCTCACCGGCCTGCCCCGTCGCCGGCTCGTTGCCCGGCGAGATCCAACGAAAGGTGCTGGATGGCGTCGAGGAATTGAGCGACTCGCAAGTAGACATCACCTGGGATCCACCGTGGACGGTCGATCGCATGTCCGAAGCGGCAAAGCTGCAACTCGGAATGATGTAGAAGGGGGAGAATGTGAAGCTGAGTGCTCAAGAAGAATACGGTCTGCGCTGCCTGCTGCAGGTGGCGCAATCGCCCCAGGGTCAGAGTGTGACGATTCCCGAGATCGCCGACGCCGAAGGGGTGTCGCCACACAACGTCGCCAGGTATCTCGGCACCCTGCGGAAATGTGGCATCGTCGACAGCGAACGCGGGCAACATGGCGGCTACACGCTGGCACGCGAACCCTCCACAGTCCTTGTCTCCGAGGTCATCTCCGCCCTCGGTGGCCCACTCTACGACCCCTCCTTCTGCAACCACTTCACTGGCGCCGGCGATACTTGCCAGCACACGGCAGTGGATTGTTCCATTCGGGGATTGTGGATGCAGGTACAGAGTGCCGTCGATGATGTATTGTCACACACAACCCTGCAGAATCTGCTCGTCGCCGACGACGACATGACGGGCATGCACGTCGCACCATCAGCGCCGGCCTTGCTGCAAGTGGAGCCTACTTAGGGCCCTTTCTCCGTGGGCGCTGGGCTTGGCCCCTGGTCAGATGCCAGCCACTGCCGTATTCACAGGTATACACGCGCAGATCCGCCCCCTGCTCGCGGCGCAGGATATCCGCCCGCCGCCGCGCCTCTGACTCGTTGCGGTAGGTGTCCTTTGGACGGCCATCTGCCCCTGTGCAGTAACCGCACTTCGTAGTCGGTGTCTGCCGGTTCGCAGGGGCCAGATGCCACATGTTGCAGGTGTCACAGGCGTAGGGTATCAATCGTCGGCCGAAACGCTGCTGGGCATGCGTCGCACCCTCTTCGGCATCCGCCTCACTGTCATATTCAGTCAGTGGCTTGCCCGTCGCCTTGCCGACACATGTTTCACTTTTCAACTATTGCCGCTCCACCATGCCGACACTTGGCGCCCCGTCCCGTCCGTCCATCGAGCGCTGCACGCGGTCGATGAGCGCCATCACCGGCAGCACTTCCGTGCAACTCGTCAACGCTGTGCGTCCCTCGCGGATAGCGGCGAAAAACTCACCATCCTGGGCCTCGACGCCGGATGGACCGGAGACCTCGATCTGATTGCCCTCGTGATCTTCCAGCCCCCCTTTGCTCGACAGATATGACGCCTCCTCGCCGACGAACCGATAGAAACCCTTGATGCCACCGTGATGGTTGAAGGACTGAGCGGCACTGACCAGACAGCCGTCGCGCGATTTCAGCGCGATGGTGATGTCCATCGGTACTTTCAACGTCTCATGCACGGGACCGCACTGCCCCCACGCCTCCATGTCGGGATCATCGAGGATCCAATAGATCATGTCGAGCATGTGACAGGCCTGATGCCAGAGCAGATCGTCGGTCCAGATCCGCGGCGTGCCAAAACGATTTTCATTGATGCGACGAAAGAAGTAGGTCTGCTGTACGATGTGATGCAGATGCAACCTCCCTGCCCGGACGTCATCATGAATCTTGCGCATCACCGGATTGAAACGCTGGGTGTGACACATCATGGCGACTTTTCCCGATTTCGCCTCGGCATCGGCAACGCGTTGTGACTCGGCCAGCGACAGTCCCATCGGCAGTTCGAGTAGCACATGTTTGCCCTTCTCCAGGGCGAGCACACTCTGCTCGCAGTGCACCTGGTTGGGGCTCGTGATCACCACCGCCTCGACACCTGGTCGGTCGAGACACTCCTCGAGATCGGTCGACACGTGTTCGATCCCATGGGTGTTGGCGAAGGTCTCGGCATCGGCGCGGATCCCACCTGCCAGCGTGACGACTTCGACATCGTCGAGTTGCTTGAGTGCACCGATGTGTGTTACGCCCTGAGCCCCTTCGCCCACGAGACAGACTTTCATGCTGGTTCTCCTTGTTTGGTTCATTCCAGTGGAAAATACGTATAGATAAGATCGGCGACGTAGCGCTCGCCGGCGCCCTCCCCGGTGATACACGCAGCATACCGCTGATCGGGTTGAGCCAGCACCATGCGGGTTTCGAGCGACCAGATAAGATCTGTTGAGTCGGCTGCCATCAGGTGTAGGACCTGCCCGCGATAGGCGACCTGCGGTTGCCACTCACCCTCTACATTCGCACACAGGGTCGCCACGGCAGACGCACCACGACGGGCGAAAACGGCGGTGACGATGGCCCATTGCGGCACGGAAAACTCGGTCGCCTCAAGGGCGATGAAGTCATCTGCCGAACTCATGACCCCGAGAGATGGCAGCGCGCCGAATGCTGCCCCCGACAGCCGCATCCCCGCATGGCCGTGCACCACTTCCCACTCCTGCTCCCCACGAGGGTATAGATGCTGGCCACCCGTCAGCCCCAGCAGGCGCAACGTACCATGTTGGTGGAATTCCTGGAAGGATGTCTCTGGTAGGGTGACCTCGTACCATGTGTCGTCGTCGAACATTACATAGTTGTCAAAGTTGGCGCGGGGGTCCGTCTCACTGCAGACAAACATCACCCCATCTAGTCTCCCCTGTTTCAGTATATCACGCAACTTCTCTGTTTCTGCCTGGCGCGAATAGACGTCGAGGGGCACTTCAAGAAACAAGGGAGCCGCCAGAATATCTCGCGTCGGCAACCGCGCAAAAGCCTCAGCCAACGGCACATATCCATGATCTTCAGGTGGTCTCTTTGCCTGTGCCCAGCCCAGCACGACAAGACCGACGACGAAGAGTATGGCACCGACCCGGCGCACTTGCTGAC
>DPVW01000412.1 GCA_003529325.1 Candidatus Latescibacterota bacterium
CAGTCTCAGCCACTCTGGCTCAGCCACAGAGCCTGATCCGCGAAGAGTCGGGGTATCGGATTCAACCGAGCCTCGTCGTCGTCGAGAGCGCCGACCACTGGCGGCGCTGGGAGGCTGGTGATGGCACCCGTGTCGTGGAAGAGGATGGCACCGTGAGACCGCGGTTCATCCGCACTGACATCGATGCCGTGGCCAACGCCGCCGAGTTCATCAATATCGCCGACGGGGACACCACCACCGGAGGGGTCAGCGCCTACGGGAATGCCGCAGATTCGCTCACGGCAGCCTTCGTCGCCGATGGCGACCTCGCTACGTGGTGGGAGCCGGATACCGAATTCGTTGAAAATTCGTGGGTTGAAATTGACCTGGGTCGAACCGTCGTGGCTCGTCGGATTCGTCTTACGTTTGCCGACTCGGGCGATCCATTCCTGATGTTCCGGGTCCTCGTCGCCGATGGTACGGAATCTTTCGGGAAAAAACGGTCCCTGTTGTTCCAGCGCGCAGGTCAGGTAGCGGTGCCGAACAAGGACCAGCGAGAGTTCGTTTTTGATCTCGCCCCTCGGCGTCCCGTACCGGACGGCATCGAAGGGGAACCGGTACAATTTGTCCGCATCGACCTGCTGGGTACCGACGGTCCACGCGCTGAGGAGGTGGGAGAGTTGGGATTCTTCCGTCTGGCGCTGGAAGATCGTGGTGCCGTCGACTATTTCCGCGTCACCGTCATCGGCCGCGAGATTCCTGTACTGCGTGAAAGTTACCTGCAGTTGCCGCTCGAAGAGCGGGGCCCGATACGCTATTACCGGCGCGAACGGCCGCGGCTGGCAGAGGTTCACGTCGATGCCCTAGGCGACAACGTCGTTACTCTGACCCAACGAATTCTGCAGAAATCCCGCAGTTTCTTCGACAACCTCGTGCTGCGCTTTACCACCGACGGTCTCCTGCGAACGGGGCTGACGGTGCGCAAATACGACCCCTTCCGCGACCGTTATCAACTGGTGGTCGATCTGGGTGCGCGTTTCTGGCTCGAGCGACTCCGTCTGCTCTCCGACCGAGCGCCACTGACGTCGTATCAGATTCGCCTCTCCGACGGCTCACTCAATGCCGATGGCGACTTTCTCTGGACGACCTTCGACGAGCGCCTCAATGCTGAGCGATACCTCGAGGTGCAGGAGACGTTCTCCCCACGCCCGGTCCGCCTCATCGAGTTGCGGCGCCTCAATCTGCTCAACGACGAGTGGTACCTCTCTGGCAAGCTCAGCGAAATCCAGGCATACGGAGAAGGATATGTCTCCGATGTGATCCTCACCTCACCGCTGATCAAGTTTGACAGTCGGGAGATGGTCACCTCCGTTGACTGGGAAGGGGACGTCCCCGCGGGTACATCTCTCGAAATTCGCACCCGCTCCGGGGACCGACTGATCCAGATCCCCCATTTTCTCAACCGGGCGGGTTCGGAGATTTCGGAAGCACTCTGGGAACGACTACCCGCCAAACAACAGGGACCGGTTCGTGTCGAGGAGATTCCGGACACCGACTGGAGTCTGTGGAGTGAACCGTATCTGGCGCAGGGTCCCTTCCAGTCACCGTCACCGCGGCGCATGGCCCTGATCCAGGCCCGGTTACGGACATTTCAACCCCTGCGCACAGCCACCATCCGCCGCCTCACGCTTGGCCTGGCGCCGCCACTGATCGATCTCGCCGTCGCCGAAGTCACACCGACTCGTCGTATCGACCCGGGTCTGGAACGTGACTTCACGCTCTATCTCCACGTCGATGGTCAGCCAGATGATCCCGGATTCAGCCAGATCAGTCTGCGCTCCAGCGCCTCGGCACCGATCGAGGTGACCGGTGTGCGCTTTGGATCGGATGACGAGTTGCGCTTCAATCTTGCCGAGAGGCTGTGGCCCGGTCCGCTGACGGTCACGCCTTTCGAGGGTGGTGTCGCCCTGACCTTGCCCGACGAATTGGATCCGTCTGGCAAGGTCCTGGAGTTCCGTTTCCGCACATCCGTATTCCTGCCGAGCACGACCTTTGCCCTCGATCTGGTCAGCGCTGACGGCGCCCGCATCCAGCAGGTCGATGGGGGCGACGCGACCTCCCTGGTGCCGAGCAATCAGCTTGTTGTGGTTTCCGAGTTGGAGGGTTTGCCCCTGCTCGCCCCCCTGCAGATCGAGTCCCCCGTGTTAACACCCAATGGTGATGGCATCAACGACGAGATCCGGGTCCTGATCACAGTATTCCAGTTGCAGGGACAACGACCGCTGGGCGTGCATATTCACGATCTGACGGGCCGCAGTCTGCGCGAACTCAGCTTCACGCCACCCGCTCTCAGCGGCGAGCACCACCTCACCTGGGATGGACGTGACGATACCGGTGAGCTTGTCGTACCTGGGATGTATGTGCTGCGCGTCGCCGTCCCCACCGATGCCAATGCCTCCGGCACATCAGCGGTGCGCACCCTCTCGGTCGTCTACTGATGCGATTGCAGCAGACGTTGTCGATCGGCGGCTTGGCATTTGCCGCCGCTCTGTGGCTGACACCAGCCCTGGCAGAGGCCCAACCGGGGGTGACGGGCCTGGGAGGTGGACGGGCCCAGTTGGCTCCGAGCCCTATCAGCCCTCGATTCGAGCTGGACGTGGTGCGCCCCGAAATACACAAATGGTACGTGCCCCGCCATCTACCGGTGACCTTCGATCCGACCTGGTATCGGACCCAGTCGAACTACGCAGTCGACGCCTATAGGTACTATGTCTCCGCCGAATTGGAAGGCTTCGTCTGGTATGACCAGCTCGGTCAACCGGTGGAACGCGGTTGGTTGCTCTATGAGTGGCAACAGGAACAGGAGCACGCCAAGGGCAGTTCGATCTGGAAAGGCAATCAATATAACAGCCTGTTTCGCAGGCTCGTGGTGGCCTCAGAGGGTAGCGGTGGTCTGGAACTGCGATTGATGCTCGGTGACCAACTCGAGACCGTATTCACCCCTCTTACCTTCGTCAAACCGCGTTTCAACGGCCTTCGCCTCGACGGTGCGGGGGATTCTATCAAAGGTTCCTTCATTCTGGCGCGGCCATCCATGCCCAACCAGGATAGCATCTTCGGCTTTACCAGTCCTTCGGATCGAACGGACTTCGTCAATCTCTTCGGTGGCCATGTCGAGTGGACGGCCGCCCCCAGGATGGCACTGGGAGCGACCTATGTGAATGCCCATTTCGGCAACACGCGGGAGACCTTCGGCTCCGGCAGTCCCTTCGCCGGCGCCCTGCCGACGATACAGGACAAGAATCTGAAAACCTTGTGGGTCCGCTTGCGCGACGACTCACCGGAAGATGGCGTCGGCGGCGCCCTGCTGTTCGACTACGACATCGTCCTCACAGATACGGCAGGCACACAGCTGCGTGGCCGAGAGATTGATTTCCTGCCCACAGTCGAAGGGGGTAGCGTGCGTGGCAGTTCCCTGGCTGCCGACGGTTCCGAGGCGATTGTTCTGGCCTGGAATCTCGACGACCTTGCGGTCACACATGGCGTGGAGACCGAGGATTTACGCCGGGTTCAGGTCGAATTGTCGGTAGCCAACGACTACCACATAGAGTCGACATCAGATCTGCAGACCGATGGGAAGCAACGCCGTGCGGCACCGGTCTTTCTGACCGTGCGCCGAGCTGCGGGCAATGTGCAGGACAACAGCAATGCCACCGTCGTCTCCGTCGATTATGGACTGCCCACGGCGACGGAGGTCATCGGTATCGATTGGAACATCATCGACTGGCATGGTATTTCGTTTCAGGGCGAACTGGTCGCCAATCGACGTCATCGTCAATACCCCAATCCGGGCACCGACACCCATCACAGTGCCGTCGACCGAGATCTGGCCACCTACGGGCAGGCTCGCTACGAACGACATCCGTGGGAACTGTACGCCGAGGTCTTCGCCATCGAGGATGGCTACGACACCAGTGCCTGGCTCATCGGCTCCTCCAACAACATTCACTACGATGATTTTACCGAGTCCCGCTATGAATTCGTCGAGGATGACGACGACTTCAATGGCGTACCCGAGTGGGACCGCCCATTGCATTTTGGCAATGACCGAGCCTGGCCTGGTCTCGACGAAAATGCCGATTTCTTGCACGACCACAATCAGAATGACAATCTGATTCCGGACTACGAGGAGCCCTTTCTGCGATTCCGTTCCGACCGACCGGAGTTCCTTCCAGGAATGGATATGAACTACAATGGCACCGTCGATCGATTCGAAAACGACATTCTGCCCGATTACCCGTATCGCAATGACCAGCGCGGCGTCAACACCTACGGCAGAGCCTTTATCGGGCCCGACTTGAGTCTGACGTTGGGCAGCCAGAGAATCGGTCAGATCTCAGGCTCTGGACATACTGATGCCGATTATGCCGTACTCCGCTGGCAACATTTCCGTCCGTCCTTCCGCTTCCGTCTACTCGAGCACGCCGCGTTGGTGCGTGACAACATCGCCGATCCGCTGCGCATGTGGACGCAGCCATTTGGCTCAGCGGGGCGCATGCGTGACGTCCTTGATCCACTGGCCGGTGACGACGCATGGATGCATTCCGCCTATGTCGATCTTGAACACCAACTTGGGGATGCGGTCCGGATCGAGCACCGTGGCCGCTGGCAACTGATGCGCCAGCGGGACGACGATCAAGCCCTGCTCGAACGCGAATTGCGCCGTAGCTCCGGCTTTCGTGGCTGGGTGGACCGGGCCGAATGGCGCGTCCCTGTGGGTCTGTCCGTGCTCGAGACTCGGTGGAAAAGCGAGTGGCGCGAGCACCGGCCACCGAGTCGCCGTCTGCCGACGGGAACAACCCTCGAGCAGATGGCCTTCCTCATCTGGACGCAGCCGTTGATGGCGGAGAACGCTACCGTCGCCTACTTCCCACGATACGGCCGCCAGGTCTTCAGTACCGAACTGCAACTGGGACTGGAACTGTCGCGCCTATGGTTGCTCGATGGTCGGTTGGAAGAGGTGGATGATAACTACCGCAGTTGGACGGGGGTCGCCCAGTTGTCGAACCAATCTGTGTATCTGGGATATCGGCTCGTTACCCGCATCGGCCTGCAGATCGGCCGCAAGCGCTTCGACAACGAGCGTTCCCAACGGGTCAGCGCATTCTTCCTCACAGTCCATGCGGGGTTGCGATGATGGGTCGTGGGGTACGCTGTGCGCTCGTCGTCGTCGCAACGTCGATGCTCTGTTGCACCGGGTCAGAGGCCCAGAACAGGGTCCGCACGTTGCGCGTCGGCGGCAGTGCCTCTTCCTGGATCACCGGTGGCGGTGGCACGGATCCCTTGATTCTGGGTGGCACGCTGTTCAGCCCCAAACTCGACACGACGAACACACCCGACGAAGCCGTCGACTTCACCTACCGCTCGGGCTGGATCAGCCCGCTGGCTTTCGATGGCGAGGTCAATGTCGCCAGCCGCGTGTTGGAAGAGGCCGGTTCGATCAAGTCGCCCAATTCCGTCGAGGAAAAAAAGGTCGTGCGGGCACAACTGGCAGAGTCGGTCAATGGCAATCACGATATCGCCTTCGAGCGCAAACCAACACAGGTCGTACCGCTGAATCCACAGGGGATATGGGTAATTCTCGACTTTGGTGTCCCCATCGGCGTACATCGCGTCCGGTTCTACCCACGCAACACCGTCGTTGCAACACCGCGCACCCCTTTCCACAACGATTTCTTGCGTGCCTATGAGTTATTCATCAATCCAACGCGGACGAGTTTGCAGCGTTCGCCCGACATACTCGTGACCAGAGATACAGCCAACGAGACCGCCATCGTCGATATCGAAGTACCACACCAGTACACGCGGCTGGTAAAACTCAAGTCCCTGTCGCAGGTCCCGTGGGAAATTGACGAGATCGAGGTCTATGCGTCCGGCTTCCTGCAGCGTGCGACCTATCTGTCGGATCTGATCGACCTGGGGGATCGAGCAACCCTCGGTGAGATCCGTTGGCGGGATACGGCCATCGGGCGCGAAATCCGCTCTTCGGCGTCGGTCCGTGTACGCACCGGGACAGACGACACGCCGTTGATCTACGAAGCCCGGATCCTGGATAGCGTCGGCGTCTGGCTTGGCGACACGGAAATCATCGATCAGACAACCTGGGTCGGATTGAATCGTCGACAGCGAGGGGTGATCATCGATGATGAAGAGAATTGGAGCCCATGGAAGGCTGCCGAGAACAACGCCTTGATCACCGCCCCCGGACAGCGGCAATATCTACAGTTTCAGATTGACATTGAGGGCGGCCTGTTCGACACGAGGCAGGTAAACTGGGTCGAATTCGACTACCTGCAACCACCCCTCGGCGATACGCTGCGTGCAGAGGTCTTTCCGCGACGTGTTCCAGCCGAAGTGAGGGCGACTTTTCGGTATGCGGCACTACTTCGTGGCAACGGTCCGATCCGCGGTTATGACCGCCTTGAGATCGATGCCAATGCCGTGGTCGAGGATATCAGGGAGCTGACGATCGACGGGGTCGCCGCCCCATTCGACATCGACTATGTGCGACGGGATGGTTTTGCCATCACCTTCGAGCCGATTCTCCGTGACAGTACCATCCTCGAATTCACCTTTGACATCCCCATATTTCGCTTCGGCACGACATTTTCGTCACGTGCCTACCACACACCCTCTGGTAACGTACCACAGCGGTTGGAACCGGGGGAAGCGACAGATTTTGGACCGGGAGACTTCGCTGAACTGTCTGACCTGTCCGTCGTTATCCCCCGTGAACAGGTTGGCCAGCTGATTGGCGAAATCGTCATCGATAGCAAAATCATCACACCGAATGGTGACCTGGAGAATGACCTCTTTGAGGTCTTCTTCAACCTGCTACAGCTGACCAAACCAACCCCTGTAACGATGGAGATATACGACCTGTCCGGACGCCGTCTGCACACCGTATTCGACGAGGAGAAGATCATCGGGCCAGCAACCCACACCTGGGATGGCAGACTCGACGATGGTAGCCTCGTACCCCCTGGCCACTATCTGTGGTTGCTGCGCGTGCGCGCCGACGCCTTCGAGGAGCGTCATACTGGCGTCTTGGGGGTGGCATACTGATGAAAATCTCGCCGCGCATCGGCCTCCATGCCGCTTTGTTGTTGGCCGCAACTGTGTCGGTTGGTCTGTCGCAGGATTATGGCGCCCGTCTGGGAACCGTGCAACGAGGTGGCAAGGTCACCTTCGAACCCAAGGGTCCGGGTGTGCTGTTTGACGCCCTCGACCCGGTTGTGCGCAAGTGGTACGTGCCGCAGGAGTTGTATGCCGAATACGGCTGGCGCCAGTGGCAGTATGGCAATTACGCCCGCGACAACTATCAACGCTTCGTCAACACCGCCATTGAAGGCAACTATTTCTACGATGTGTATGGCAATTTTCTGACCCGTGGGTGGCTCGTCTACGATTGGCGCGAAGAGGCACCTCTGCCCTTCGGCAGCAGTCTCGAAAAGACCCGAACCTTCGGCCAGTGGTTCAATCGACTCGTCATCGCTGCTGATCACAAGGGGCAGTATCACTACGCCCTTACCCTTGGCGATGCCATCCGCACAACCATGACGCCCATGACCTTTTCCAAGCCGAACTACAACGGTCTGCAATGGGATTTCGCCTCCGATCGACATCAAGCAACGGTGCTGTTGTCCCGCATCAGTGCTCCGAACCAGGAATTCAGCAGCGGCGACTTCGGCGGTCCGGACACGCGCTCCGATATCACCAACCTCGCCGGGGGGCGCCTCGTGGCTCAGGTCGGGGATTTCGTCAAGGTCGGCGGCACATTCGTCTCCGCCTACCAGTCGAACACGCAGTCCGGCGCATTCAATGGGGACATGTTCCGCGGCGAGCTCTCCGCACCGCAGAACTTCACAAATGTCACCCGTATCGAGGTCCGCATCAGTGACGACTCCCCTGTCGATGGGGGCGACGGTGGCGCGCTGTTCGCGTCCGATATTCTCATCCACGACCTCGAGGGCAATGTCACGCGCGGTACCGAGATCGGCTTCCGGGCGCAGATCGAGGGTGGCTTCCAACGCTCCGGATTCCTTTCCGCCGATGGCAACGAACACATCGTGCTGCGCTACGATTTCAACGACCGGACCTATTCCGGCCCCGATCCATCCCGGATCCGTCGGGTCGAGATCGAACTCGTCATCGCCAATGACTACCTGGTAGAAGTTTCATCCGATCGCCAGAGTGGTGTCTTTTTTCCAATTGCCCGCGCGGCGGGGAATGTGAAGGACAGCTCCAATCAGAGAGTGATCACCTTCGATTACGGACTGCCTACGGCGACACAAGTCGCGGGGTTTACCCTCGAACTCACGGATCTGGCCGGTTTCGAGGGGTATCTCGAGTTTGTCCGCAACCGTCGCTATCACCAGTATCCGAATCTGGGTTTTGACGAGCATTTCACGTCGAACGAGTCCTCCGACGCGTGGATCGGTAATCTATCGCAGACAGCGTATCCTTGGTTTGCTTTTGCCGAGGGCTTCAACATCGATCCAGGGTACAACACCAGCGTCACCGTCGTCGACCGTGATGGGGAACCCAGATACACCAGTGACTTCTGGCGTTATGAGTTCGTCGACGACAACGATGACCAGGACCAATTTGTCGACTGGCAACGCCGTGGGTCGGGGAATGCCGACCGCGAAGTCTTTCCCGGTTGGGACGAGAACAACGACTTCATCTCAGATTTCAACCAGAATGACAACGAGCAGAGCCCCAATCTCCTCCCCGATTACGAGGAGTCATTCCTGCGCTTCGACGTCGATCGACCGGAGTTTCTGTACGGCGTCGACATGAACCACAATCAGTGGATCGACCGCTTCGAGAACGACGAACGAGCCGACTACCCCTATCGCGTCGATCAGCGCGGATACAACACCTATAGCGGCCTGTTCCTGACCCCCGACATCCGCATCCATCTAGGCCGCCAACGGATCGAACAGATTTCGCAGGACCGGCGCAACCACGCCGACTATGCCCTGCTCACGGCGGAGCACGAATTTTCCGCCGCGGGCAGGTTCCGTCTCTACGGTGATGTGCGCAAGGTCCGCGACTCGATCGAGGACGACCTGCTGCAGTGGGTGCAGCAGAAGAATACCCGCGGCTCCCAGCGACTCGTCACCGATATCCTGCCGGCACAGGACACCTTCGTGCATTCGCTTTGGATGGGCCACGACCTGCGTTCGACACGAGGCTTCTACGTCGCGCAGCGGCTCAAGTGGGAAGTGTACCGTCAGTTTGGCTCAGCGGACGAGATCGAACTACGGGGCGTGCGTGAGGAGGGCCGATTTCTGGGCTTGATTCACAAAGCAGAATACACGATGCAACTGGGATCGATGAGTCTCGTACCCCGTTGGAAAAGCGAATTCCTCAGCCGCGTTCCCGTGGCCCGATCCATACCGAAAGAAAAACAGCTGACGGAGTTGCTGATGTTGGTGGCGCGCAGACCCGTGTTACGCCGAAGTCTGCTGGAGGGGGGCATCGAGTACGAATGGTTCAACCAGATGCGGGACCCGGTGCCCCCCGGGAAGGACGACGATTTTCGCGGCCTGGTCTATCTGTTGCAGCTGACGAACCTATCCGACTACCAGGGCTACCGAATCACCACCGTCGCCGGCTTTGAGGTTGCCAGGCAGATGCGGGAGAAACAGGACACGGTGACGCGGACACGCGGCTTTATCACGCTTTACGCCGGCATCGAACGTTAAGGCCGCCCGGCTGCTTCCTCTTCCTCCTTGGCGTCATCCGTATGGGTGGCATCCGACTCCGCGCTGGCCTTCTTCTCCGTGGTGTCCGCTTCTGCAGCCTCTTCCTCATGTTCGATGAGGACGAGTTTCACCCGGTCCAGACCGATGCCGAAAATGCCACCCGACGTGAGGCTGCCGGTAAAAGCGGAATCGACTCGCGTGCGGAAGACGTGGTCACCCTCCCCGGCAAAACGCACCGCGCTCGCATCCACCTCTCCCTGCACCAACTTTCCGGTCCGGTAGGTAATCTTCACAGGGCGCATTTCGCCCCCTGGTGAATCCTCAAACTGCAATCGGGTCAGATGACGTAATGCGACGCGCCGCTTCTTTCGCCCCTGTCGGAAGCGGAAGGCGTCGTCATCGCGGAAACGGATGTCGCTGACGGTGAATCGTCGGCCCCGTTCATCGACGATCGATCCTCCCACCATATCGGGCACAATTGGTATTGATTGGTCGTGGACGAGCAGAATTTCCTGTACGTCTCCGAGAGGGATAAACAACGGTCCAAGCTCCGTACTGCCCGTAAGCCGGTCGCTGACATGGCTGCCGCCAGAGATGGCATCGTCGGTTGACGAATCTCCGTTGATGACGATCGTGCCTTCCGAGACGCGTCCCGTGCGCAGCGTTACCGTGATCGGCACCTCCTGATCCTGCGCTGTGCCGCCAAGGTGGATGCGCTCGATGCGAGTCAGAGCCAGCAACCGGCGCTTCCCTTTCACATAGTACTCGAGGTTCGTCGAGCCCCGAATCTCTATCTTGCGAACGGCGTAGCGTGCCCCCTTGCGATTGATGACGGTACCTTCCACGACCGCCGCCTGCAGCGCCATGGACCCTCCCAATAACAGGAGAGCGCATAGCGACAGGCGGGACAACGAAAATGGCGACATGGCAACCTTCCTCTCAGATCAATTCTGCTGCTCTAGTTCCGGCTCTGGCTGTTGCTGGCTCTCGGTGCTGATAAAGACCTGCGTGATGCGCCCGTAGTTCACCTCCACGGGCTTGATGATATCGAAGCCAGAGGAACTGTTCTCCATGCGAATCTTGTAACGCCCTTCGGGCACGATGACACGACGGACCTCGCTGGACGTCATGCCACGCCCCAGGACGGTAGACATATTCCAGTCCCAGATCAGAAAGGGCATCTGGATACCGGACAGGCCTTCACCGCCTTGAAAGTTCACTTGGAAGCGACCGACACGTACGTTGACATACACCTCCTGGCCCATCTGCACGACTACATCCTCGACGACGACATCATCCTCTATATCGGTGTTGACGACCACCGTATAGGTGCCGGGATCAAGGTCCACTGTCAGTCGATTCTTCTCCGCACCGGAGTCATATGCACTTGGCGAACGGGAGGAAACGCGCGGCATATCCTCGTAGACTTCCTCCCCGGTAGCATCATCGACGACGTAAAAATTCAACTGGTTGATACCGGCCGCCTGTAGGCTCATGCGCCCCTTGCCCTCCGTGATCGGTGGTGGCATGTAGGCACTGCCCGAGCCACTGGTCGAGGCGCAGGCGGAGAGCCACACCGCCGTTAGGGCCATTGCGATCAATCTCGATCCATTCACCGTGCAGACTCCTTCGTCATGTTTAAGATGTACCAGCGAGCTTGTGAGCTAGGTTGTTTAGGTAATAGATGGGCACGGGGCTGTCAACGCGGTCTCCGTACATGTGGGCTCATTTCTCCAGACGCACCACGAGCACATGGCGTTCCGGTCCGGGATGCCGGTTGGCCCCCATAAGGAATGTCGCATCGTCATACCAGCTCTCCGGGAAGGATGCTGCTGTGGCGACACCTCGGGTCAGCAGGTTCGCCCAGAGCTCTGGTTTGTCGACAACGAAGCCACCGGGTACGACGAAAAACTCGGCACCGAGAGCGGTGAAGCTATCGAGTTTGGCCGAGGAAAACTCGTCCGGCGTAATCTGCCACCCTTTACGATTCATGTAGTACAGCAACGTGGGGCACTGCGCCCGAAAGGGTGTTGCCGCGTTATCGTCGAGATCTCCTACCAGAATCAGTGCCTCAGTTGGCAATTTCTGCTCAAGCGCCTGCCCCGCCGCCAGACAGGCCTGGTAGAAGCCATACGTAGGTGGTCGGTGATAGTCGGACACTTCGTGCGCGGAAGCCGCCAGAACCCCGGCAAAGGCAGCGGCGACCCACCAACGGCCACTGCCATGAGTCTTCGTCCACCGGGCACCCACCCACCCACCCATCACCGGTTCCCCAAGCAAAGCCGCCAGTGGGGCGGCGGCAAACAGTGCCGCCAATGGTACGAAAGGCAACTGGTAGTAGTGCAACTTGCGATTGCCCTCTGGCACCAGCAGGAGATACGCCAGCAGCCCACCAAGCCAGGCGTACAGATACCATCGTTGCCGCCCCTGTTCGTCACGCGGCCACAGTCCAGCGATGCCGGCGATCGTGAGCACACCCCCAACTGGCGTGAGCACAACGAGGAAGAAGCGGCTCATCAGACTCGACCAGAACGTCGATGTCAGCAGCAGGCCGTGCGACCACTTGTCATAACCGGTATTGCCGAAAATGCCGAAGGTGAGCCCCGACTCTTGAAAGAGGCTCAAACCGTGGCTATACCAGGCAATGGCCGGCACCAGAGCCAGTAGCAGATAAAGCCACATCAAAGGGCGGCGAAGAAATCCCAACTCGTGGCGTGCCATGGCCAGGGCGACGAGTGGAAAACCGAGATACAGCGTCGGAATCTTGACGGCGAAACAAAGCCCTGCTGTGAGGGCCGCCAGGGCAAAGCGTCGTGCCCCCGGCTGTTCCAGCCAGCGTTGGAACAACCACAAGGCGGAAACACTCAACAGGATCATCAGCGCTTCGGGCATGACGGCTCGCCCAAAGAACCAGCTGAGGGGCAGGATCAGGTAGAGTGCCGCCGCCCAGCGAGCCAACCAGGGACCGGGGCTGAGTCGACGGCCCAGTGCATATAAGGGAACCGCCGCCAGACAGGAGAAGAGGGCGGACAACAGTCGCCCCAAGCCGTCGTGCACACCACCGGCCAGAGCGTAGAGAGATCCCAGCAGATACGGATACAAGGGGAAGTTCGTCTCGACAACACCCGAACTCGTCCCACGCCAGTCGACGCGGGGACGCAGCAGGTCATACCCCTCGGTGAAAAAGTTTCGGGCCATGGCGGCGGTGTCCGCCTGGCGCCAGGCCTGGTGATCGATCAGTGGTTCATCGAAACCGATACAGCGCAGGGCGAACCCCCCGACGAGGAGGGCGGGCAACCAGGGATCGACACGCCCCGTCATAGCGGGCGCGGCTGGCCCGTGGTTCAGAACGTCCGCCAGCTGGGCGACCGTTCGTCACGATCCTCCGTCTGCGTCAAATTGATCGGTCTCACCGGCCGCTCCGTCGTGTCGTCCCAGTCGAAACCGGAAGCGGGGACGAGGTAAATATCGTAACTGCCCAGAGGTCGGCCCTTGTCGTCGGCCGCCAGTTCGCCGTCGGCACCGATGGTCATCTTGCCGGAGTACGCCAGAGCCCGGCCGTCCGGTGACCACTTGGGCTCAACTTCAAAGGTATTTTCGGCGATGGTGACGCGGACCTGGCGCGTGAAATCACCGCCGGCAACCATCAGTTCCTGGCCGCCGAAACGCTCTGAGGCCATGGCCAGACGCTTGCCATCCGGCGACCAGGCGGGGTGCCAGTCAAAGCGTTTGTCCGCCGTCAGTTGCCGCATATTGCCCCCATCGACATCGATAACGTAGATCTCGTCGTTGCCCTCGAAAGCGCTTGATGTAAAGGCGATGCGGTCCCCATCCGGACTCCATGCAGGCTCACGCCCCTGTACCAGCTTGCGTTTGTTGCCACCCTCGGAGTCCATGATCCAGACACTGACGTCGCCATCCCGTTGGCTGACCCAGGCGATGCTGGAACCATCCGGCGACCAGTCGGCATCCGCGTCTCGCTCGGGGTGTTCGGTGAGGCGGATGCGACCCGTACCGTCTGCGTTCATCACCCAGACGTCGAAGTTAGTCATGACCTCACCCATGGTGAACAGGATGCGCTCGCCATCGGGAGACCAACTCGGTTGCTGTTCGAAATCGCGGGTGTCCGTCAGTTGGGTGATGGTTCCCGTGGCGACATCGACGGTGAAGAGATCCCAATTGCGCTGACGTGTCAGGGTGGACGCGTAGACGATGGTCCCCTCTCGACCGAAGGCGGCATTGGCACCCGCAGGTACACTGAACTTGACCGGGTACTGACTGACACCCGTCATCGGCGCCGATTCGACCTCGAGGACCCGAGTGTCGATGTAGGAGCCGGCGACAATCGAGACCACGTATTGGCCAGCCTTGAGGTCGCTGAAGGTCGTCGCCCCGGCTCGGTTCAGACGATTGTGATGGTAGCGGAGATCGTTTGCATCCAGGCGCAGCAGCTGACCGTCGCCACCACTTATCTCCACCGTGACTTCATTAGAGCCGCAGGCGCTCAGCCACAGCAGTCCTGCCATCAGAGAAAGTAACCGCTTCAACAGTCGATCGCTCCTTTTCACGAACCCTCCGAGTCCGCCGAACCCAATCAGCGGAACAGCTCCTTCACTTTTCCCCAGGTGGTCACCCCGACGTCGGTACGAATTCCGGCGAGCAACCCGGAGGCGGCGGCAACACGTTGCATATCGGTGCCTGCATAGACGTGTCGTGTGAGCCTGTTCTGCACCAGGATCTGGTCCTGTGATTCCTCCGCCAGTGACACCGTGTGCAGCCATTGAAGCACCGGTTCGGACAACTGATCGGCGGCTGAGAGCAGATCGACGAGAACCAGTGGCGCGAAGGAGACAGGCGACGCCGATGTTTCACGTATGCCGATCCACTCCACCTCGTCACGGCTCAACATACTGCGATATGCGTCCGTGGCGCGCTCTAGTTGCATGTCATCTGCCGGGTCGAAAAGGTAGTACACGTCGTAGGCGACGTCCTGTCTTATATGTCCAGCCGTGGAGTACGCGGGCAACACAACGAGGGCGGCGAGCAACAACATGGGATGGAATGTGAAGTGATGTCTCGAGGTGTGCCGTGCCCCGCCGTTATATCTCATTGGTAAACAGTTCGATTCGTGATTCACTCGGCTCGTAGCAGATAGCCGATGGCGATCGACCCGGCGCCCTCGATGACACGAGCCTGCGTCAGATGGTCAGCAATAACCTGCTCTACTTGCACTACGCCGACTCGTCGCGGTGGCGCCTCGCCGAGAATGGCGCCGGTATCGGGGTCACGCAGTTGCCGCCCGTGATCCCAGACCCCGTACTTGTCGCCATGCCGAATACCTTCGACGAGTCCGATGTTAATATACGCCACGGTACCATCGACATCTATGACCTTGGGTTCCAGAACCTGCAGCGACGGGGGCGGCCGAATATCCTCACCGACGCCAGCGGCTGCCTTGGCGGCCCATATCGCCAGCCCTTTACCGATCAGAGACTCACGAAACTCCTCGGAATTCCACTCCAATTCGTGCAGAAAAATAAACTGCTTATCCAGGGGAACGAAGGCGGCGGGGTTGGTGATTCCCGTGCGCCGACTCTCCTCCATACCCTCGGCGCTGACTTCGCCGGTTGGCCGACCGTCGATGGCATTGACGAGAACCAAGTTGGCGGAGACGATACCCTCGTAGTTGCGGTATCCACCCAGAGGCACGGTCGCTTGAAATTTATTCATCGTCAGTTCGTCGATATCGCCGAGCACGGCCCAGTCCGCACCCAGGAAACGAGCCAGATCAGCGGCGCGGTCAGGGTCGATCTTGCCCTGCAGTTCCTCCTCGGAAAGAAATGCGACCACCGAATCTACTGGCACGATGCGCAAGAAGCGGTTGAACTGCAGGCTATCTGCCAGTATCTGCGCCATGCCCATATGCACCGGCCAGGGACCGTCATAGTCGGAGCTATTGGAGAATGGCAACATGAGCAGGACCTGCCCAAGGGCGTTGGTGCTGTCTGCTGGCATCATGGGTCGCGCCGGACGTGGTATCTGCCTTGCAGTGGAATCTGCCGCCTCGGGCCGCACCTCAGACTCTTCCGGCATCATCAGCACCGATTTCACGGCGCTGGAGGCGCAACCGCCCCAGGCCCCAAAGGCCCCCAGTAGCAGCGCACATCGAAACAACTTATGGATCGTCATGCCGCCCTCCCCGACCGGGCCAGGACATACGGTCCCCGGGGAATCACGGCGACGGCAGCAGCCTCGCCGTGCACTCGGCGCGCCTCGGTGATACCCCTCTCCACCGACGCTACCGTGGAGAGGAGACCTTTCAGGTGCGGGCCACCATCGGCGACACCCGTACTGCACAACAGCACTCGAGCCTTGCGTAGCACCTTGCATAACTCCTGTAATTGCCACTGGTCGACGACAAAAAAATCGGGGTCCTGCAAGCGCGTCTCGAAGGACTCGGCACTCTCGGTCTCGGCCAGCAATCGGGTAAACTCGGGACCACCCAGGCCCTCGGCACAACGCGCCACAAGAATGATCGTACCGCCGGGCTCGATGATCGGTAACACCGCCGTCAATCCCTTCACCGCCTGGTAAAACGTGAGATCGAGAGGATAACCAGCACTGGTCGTGACGACGATGGGCACGGGAGTCTCGAGCCAGGCGCTGGCCTGTTTTTCGACGAAAGAGACCCCCTCCGCATGCGCTTTCTCGAGTTCTCCTGCGAAGATTCCCGTCACCTCACGACGGTCATTCATGGCGACGTTGAAGGTAAAATCGACGCCCACTTTCTGTGCCACTTCGAGTGCCTGGCGATGGAAGGGATTGTCATCTATGATGCCCTCGGCGCAACGGGGTTCTCCCATCAGCTTCGGCCCGTGGAGCACTTTCATCGTGTCCACACCCATGATGCCGGGACAGATCGCCTTGCGCCCACCCGAATAACCGGCCATAAGATGGGGCTCGATGAGGGAGGTGGCGATCTTCAAGTCCGCTTCAACATAAATGCGGTCGATCCAGATCGGTGCACCACCGGAGGTGTCGCCAAGATAGACCAGCGTATCCCGTTCACGCGCTTTGTGATTGACGATGTGGTAATTGCTGGCCACGTGCTCCCCAACGAGTCGTACGAGCTCTTCGCCCTCATTGGGTCGGTGCAGCCCGGTGCCCACCAGGATGGTGATGTCCTGGCGGGCGATACCGGCCTGTTCCAGGATGCGCAGAATCGGCGGCAGGATAGTGGCATTTGGCACGGGCCGGGTGATATCGGCAATCACGACGCACGCATTGCGCCGGCCTTGGGCCAGCGCCGCCAGCGACGGCGTGCCGATGGGATGGCACAGTGCCTGCTCAATGCGCTCGTCCATGGCTTCAAGCTCCGGTGCATCCGCCATGTGCAGGACGTGGGCATCATCGGGGACCTCTGCTTCGAGGCCATGGGCGCCATAATCAAGTGTGAGTTTCATGCGTCCTGCTCGTCGGTATCCTGTAGACAACCACGCAGATACTCTTTGAAAGCGGGACCATGTTCGGGGTCGGCGAGGGCGAAGTCGGCGAAGGCCCGATAGTAGGTCAGTGGCGTGCCGATATCGTAGCGTCGTTCTCCATCCTGCAGACGGACGCAACGCACACCGTCACCCCATTCCAGCAGTCGGCGAATCGCATCGGTGAGCCACAGTTCCCCTTTCACCCCTGGTTCGGTGGCGGCGATGGCATCGAAGATGCGCGGCGTGAAGACATACCGTGCCGCCACAGCGAGATGACTTGGTGCGGTACCGAAGGCAGGTTTCTCCACGATGTCGTCGATGGGAAAGGCGCCCACTGGATCCTGTACTGCGGGACGGATGACGCCATACTTGGAGGCCTCTTCGGGTGGCACCTCCCAGACCGCGATGGTCGCGGCGGCACCGGAGGCCTCATGATCTTGAATGAGTCGGGCGACCACGCCCTGCTTCGGCGAGGATGTGACGATCGTGTCGCCGAAACCGACGACGAAGGACTCGCCGGCGACGAACTCCTTAGCGAGACGCACCGCGTCGGCATTGCCTTGTGGGCGACGTTGGCGCACATAGAAGAAATCGACACCTCGGCCAGCGTAATCGACCTCACCCATCTCTTCCTTGTTACGAAAGCGGCGCTCGAGTTCGGGGTCGTCGTCGAAGTGGTCCTCAATGGAGCGCTTCTTGCGGCCTGTGACAAACAGAAACTTGTCCACACCCTGATCGATCATCTCCTCGACAACGTACTGCACGACGGGCTTGTGGCCCACGGGCAGCATCTCTTTTGGCTGGGACTTGGTCGCCGGCAACAGGCGGGTCCCCATCCCCGCCACCGGCAAAACCGCCTTGTTGATGGACATCGAATCCGAACTCCTTTAATTGGCCTAAAGTGTGGAAAAATATGATATTACCGACATTTTATCAACCCACCTCAGAGCGCCTGGCCT
>DPVW01000127.1:0-224 GCA_003529325.1 Candidatus Latescibacterota bacterium
CGCGACCTGGGCTGTCAGTTCACACAGACCGATCTCATCGAAGGCGAAGCCGATCAGGCAACGCATCGCTCTCGGTGGCGTACTCCTGGCCCCAGAAGTCGGGGTTCAGCTCATAGCCGGTGTCCGCCGTGGGGGCCACATCGGTGGCACGACGGACACCACAGCCGATCAGTTCGCCGGAGGCTGCCAATTCGATCGCCGAGACCGATATCCTTCAGCTTAAA
>DPVW01000127.1:535-3018 GCA_003529325.1 Candidatus Latescibacterota bacterium
ACCGATATCCTTCAGCTTAAACTCCCGCAATTTCAGCCGTGTGGTAAAGAGCTTCACGAATCACATCCTGACACCTAAACTTGACACCCAATCCGCGCCCACGTTCCAACGCAGGAGAGATCCATGGCCTACTGGCTGGTCAAGTGCGAACCGCATGAGTGTTCTTTCGATGAGTTGAAGACACGACCCAAGAGCACGGGTTACTGGCGTGGTGTGCGCAATTACCAGGCACGAAATTCGATTCGTGATGTCATGTCAAAGGGGGACCTTGCCTTGTTCTACCACTCCAACTGTGACGAACCGGGAGTCGCCGGCATCGTCACGATCGTGGCGGCAGGATATCCCGATCCCAGCCAGTTCGACAAGAAGGAGAGGTATTACGATGAAAAGTCCAACAAGGACGAGCCACGCTGGTATTCATTCGATGTGAAATGGAAGAAGAAGTTCAAGACTTTCGTGCCCCTCGCACACTTGAAGGGGAACAAGAAGTTGACGGACATGAAGGTTGTCCAGAAGGGTCAGCGCCTGTCGATTCAGCCGGTGACGGAGAAGGAGTGGACCGAGGTCTGCAAGATGGGTGGCGTGGGGTAGCTGGGAGCGGACGTCATTGCTGGGCAGTATCCACGTATCGCTGCAGCCGGTCGCGCAGGGCAGCCACCGATGATGCATCTGGTTCGAGAAGTCTGAGGGCGCGCCGTGCCACTGCGGCGGCCCTGTCAGCCTTCTCCGCTGGCGGGGCGCTTTTCTGTCATGTCTTGGGTCAGGATATCGCCGGGTTCGCAGTCGAGCCCGGTGCACAGGCGATCGAGAATATCCTGCTCCACATCACTTTCGCCATTTGCGATGATCTGTGTCAGCCTCCCGTAGCTGATTCCCACCAGATTGGCGAGTTGATGCTTGAACAGGACATTGCGCCGCGTCATCACACGCTGCAAGGCGCGGATATCCAGGACTGGCATCAGATGCCGAAGAGCCGTGCCGCCGTGCCACTGAGAATGAGGTCCCGGTCCTGCGGGCTCAACTCAGCGTAGGTGCGTACGATCTCGACGCCCTGACGGTAGGAGAGGTGTTTTCCCGCCGGTGGCCAGTCGGTGCCGAATAGCAGCCGCGCAGCACCGAAAATTCCCAGCAGCCGCTGCAGGTAGGCGAGTGGCACAGGGCACGCCGGATCCCAGGGGGTGTCGGCAGCGGCATAAAAGGCCGAGACCTTGACGAACAGATTCGGTACATCAGCCGCACTCGCAAGGCCGCCGTAGGAGGGATCGTCGCTCGTCACCCCCCCGCCTTTGGGCAAGGCGAAGTGATTGAGCAGGATGGGCACCTCCGGGTGCTGTCGAGCTGCGGTGATGATGTGGCTGTAGTTCGGTTGGGTGACGTGCAAGTTGCAGGGCAGGCCACTCTCCTTGAAAGCGTCCCACAGAGGTTCGGCGTCAGGCTCCGTCAACCAGGCCAGGTCGGGTGTGGAGGGGTAACAACTGATGGCGACGGCGCCATACTGCTCGCGGGCGGCGCGCACCCGCTCCGCCGCGTTGGCCTCGTGTAATGGAACGTCCGTCATGGCGGCCAGACGTTCGGGATGGTTCCGCGCCCAATTGGCGCACTCCTCGTTGTTTTCAGGAGAGAAGTCGGCCACCACTGGCAGCATCACCGCCTTGTCGACGCCGGCATCATCCATCCAGTGCAACAGGCGATCGACACGTCCCATATCCTCAAATGGCGCCATGGGCTGGTAGTTGTCGAGGGTGTGGACGTGGGCGTCGATGACGCGCATTGAATTTTCACTCAAGGGTGATGCCCGCATGCCACGTACGACCTGCGGCGGGTTCGAAGAAGCGGTTGCCAAAGGCGTTGGGGGTGACGGAGCCATTGTAGCGTTTGTCGAGCAGGTTGTCGACGCCAGCAAACAGCTGCGCCCGATAACGTGCCAGATTCACCGCGCCACCGAGTCGCACCGCGACCGTGGCGTAGCCGTCGTTGAAGAAGTCGCGTGCCACGGCGGTGCTGCCGGGTGGTGGCCCGTTGAAGTCATTGGCCCAGTACCCGTCGGTCCATTCGGTCTCGATTTCAGCCCACGTAGCCCGTGGTAGATCGATATTGGCCGACAGGGCAATGTGCGCTGGGGGTACACCAGGCAGTTCGTTTCCAGACAACTGCAGTGGGCCATTGTCGGTGACGACGACATAGTCGTCGAAGGTGAAATCCAGCCATGTCGCCGACAGTCGCAGATCGACATTTTCTGTCGCCTGGGTGCGGAGAGTGGCCTCGGCGCCGACAGACTGGGCGCGGCCGGCGTTGCGGAAGTAGATGACTTCGCTTTCGGGGTCATCGACCTGGAAGGGCAACAACATGTCCTCCACGGCCATACGGTAGAGAGCGACGTCCCAGGCGAGCCTCGCGGGCAGCCAATACCCCCGGGCGCCCAACTCGAGGCTGACGATGGACTCGGGATCCAGATTCGGATTGAAGCCCCCTGAACCGTCAGG
>DPVW01000327.1 GCA_003529325.1 Candidatus Latescibacterota bacterium
GGTAAAGTCGATGTTGATCATGGGACAAGCCTAACTCCGGCGGCGTTGATCGTGCAACCGCCTGCACTTTCGGTCATGCATCAATGATGATGCTGGTCCAGACGGGCAGGTGCAGATATCTTTGGTCCGTCGATACGGCAATTACCCGGAAAATGCCTGGTTTCAGGTGTCGGTTCGATTCGATTCACGCTGTCTCTTACTTGAAAGGTCTCTACCTCGTGGCGCTTCGCCAGAAACTCCTTGTCCTTTACGCGCACTCGCCGGATCTGAACTCCGCCACCGTCGCTTGGTCTATTTATGACGGTACTGGCAAGGAGAAGCACACCACCGGAGACAGCGAAGAGCCGCCCTATGCATCGGTCGTGGCCGCCATGCGGGACGGCTGGCGTGTGATTCAGTTTCCTCAACAACATCCGGCCTATCCCGGCATGGAATACAACACGGCGTATCTCAAATACGAATACATCTTGGAGCTTCTCGAAGAGGCGGGAGAATGACAGTGCCGAACAAGGAAGATCTGCTGACCACAAAACAGGTGGCGAAGTTTGTCGCAGACGGGTTTCTGCGGTTCGACGATGTCGTGCCTGCCGAACTCAACGAGCGCGCTCAGGCACAGATGGAAGCCGGTATCGAACGCCCCCGTGGAGGTGATCCGCTGAAGGGGGTGTGGGCCGGCAATGCCATTGGTGAGGTGGTGAATCTGCCGAAGATCCAGGGGATCATGGCGAGTCTTGTGGGTGCAGAGCCGCTCTATGACCACCACGCCGTGCATATCGTGCAGCCGAACCGGGAGGAAGGGCAGATCTGGCACGCCGATGCCATCATCGATTTACGCACCCCTTTCGACATTCAGTTCTTCTACTTTCCACATGACACCCCCCGCGAGATGGGGGGTACCATGGTGCTGCCCGGCAGTCACTACCGCCGCATCAGTGAATCTGACATCGCCCGTTATCAGAACTTCCTCGGCCAGGCACCGATGGTATGCAAGGCGGGCACGGTGATGGTCGCCCACCACGGCATCTGGCACTGTGCCCAGCCCAACCTTACAGACCGCACCCGTTACATGTTCAAGCTCCGTCTCAATCCGACGGTGCGTCAGTTGAAGCTGTGGAACACGGACGACATGGACGACGCCGATGTGAATGGTGAGTTGAATGCAAACCATCGGTGGTATGGCAATGAAGTGCGTCTGGAGATCGTCAACCGCATCAAGCTGTGGCGGCATCTTATCGGTGATGACACATATGACGTCGGGTACTGGCTGTCTCGGCTGGAGAATGAGCCGGCGGCGGCGCAGGTCGCGTAATCAAGAATGCCGGTTGTTCAAGCGCCTCGCCACGGCAATGCCAAACTGCGGCATTGCCTGCGATTCGTCAGGGCGAACGGCATTGCCTCCGGCGGGTCGGAGCCCGGGCGCGCAGGTCGCTCAATAACAAGGACGACGCGCCTCTCAATCCAATGCCACGATCTTCTCGCTGAAATCCACTGGGATTCGCATGCGGCCCTCATTCTTGCGGTCGAACAGCAGGTATCCCCGGTCGCGGCCATAGCGCCAGATGTCGCGGGTGATGGCGACGTCATCGCGGCAGTAACGTTCGATCAGATCCATCCTCCCTTGCTTGAACCAGCGCAGGGCCTGTAGGCCGTCTGCAGACTTCTCTTTGTCCAGCGTGGACTGTGCCAGGCTGTTGAGGCTGACGCGAAAATTGAGCTGTTCTTTGATCTCGCGTAGCATGTCGAGGGTTTCGAGGTTGCGAAAGTCGTAACGAGAGTATCCACGAAGGACGGAGTAGTCGAAGCCGATACAGTTGAAGCCGACGACGAGATCGGCCTGCTTGAGATGTTCGATCAAGTCCTGCACGCGGTCTTCGAAGTACGTCGTGAACTCGTCGGTGCGACTGTCCCAGACGATACCGCAGCTGACTCTCATCAGATAGGTCTTGCCCCAACCCCCCACCTCGGCAGCACTCAGCTGTGTTTCGAGATCAAAGACGACGACGTGTTGCTCAGCCTCCTCCTCTGGCGCGAGTGGTGCACTCTCGTCTACCGACTCCCAATCGGCGAACAGGGGCGGCTCGTCATCGATATCGCTTACGTCGAGAGCCTCGGGGTCGAGCTGAGCGCGACCGCTGAGCAACTCGAGCAGGTGGATGCAACCTGCCTTGTCCAGAGGGTGGTTGCCGGCGCCGCATGTGGGGAAGTGGATACAGGATGGGCAGCCATCCTCGCAGTCACAGCCCTCGACCATGCCCAGGGTCATTTGCAGCAAGCGGTCGAGCATCTCGAAGCCCTTCTCCGCCAACCCGATGCCGCCCGGGTATTGATCGTAGATGAATATCGCCCCTTTGCGTAGCTGTGGATGCATGGGGTAACAGATGCCGCCCACATCGGTACCCTTGCTCAATGCCAGCAGAGGGAACAACGATTTGGTGGCGTGCTCGGTGGCATGGAGCGAGCCCATATGGTGATGGCCTCGGCGCTTGAGATGCTTTTTGAAGGGGGCATCCATCTCAATCCAGAAACCGACGGTTTCGAAGACTTCCACGGGGCAGTCGAGGGGATGTAAGGAGATTACGGCGCCATCGCCGACACGCACCTTCTCGAATGCGATGACCTGGGACTCGACGCGCAGGCGTCCGAGCTTGGCCTGGTAGCCGTGCATTGGTTTGCTCGCCAACTCCTCGAGGATCTCGGTCTCTTTCTCCTTCTTGGGACGTGTGTAGTACGGCACGTCGACGAGGTGGGCGTCGATCTGTCGTTTCACCGGGTTGCGTTCGCCGATGAGATACTGTTTGCCACGATGGAGGTAGACGGCACCCTCGTAGCACTCCGAGTACAACTGGCCACCGGAGACGGTGCCGATGGTGTAGCGTCGACCACCGGTCGGAACAGGTGGGTCGATGTTGCCGTCGCTCACGACGGGTGTGGCGTGGCCCTTGTCCGGGTCTGCGGGGAATAGATCAGGTGATACGCTCTCTGCGACCGCAACGGAGTTGTCCGTGATGGGCTCGGGATCGGTCTCTTGCGTGGTTGCTTTCCGGCCTCTGCTGCTGACGATGGACCAGTTGTCACCGATGGCGCGCATGTTGACGAGACGATGGGGTTGCTTGCGAGAGGCAAACCAGACGTCACCGTCAGCGCTTTGCAGCAATTCGCCGCGTTCCGTGAGAGTGTGGAGGGCCTTTTGGTATCCGGTGATCTCGGCATATTCCGGTTCGTCCAGCGTCAGCGGCAGTTCGCGCGCGGCGCAGGGCAGGTGTTGCTCCAGGATGTAGTGGTTCGAGGGGTCGGCGACGGCGTCCTCGACATCGCGCCCGAAAAACTGCTCCGGATGTTTCATGAAGTACTGATCCAGGGCGTCGCGACTGGCCAGCAGGATGACGAGGGATTCACGTCCCCGTCGGCCCACGCGGCCGGCGCGTTGCCAGGTGTTGACGATCGATCCCGGGTAGCCGACAAGAACACAGATGTCGAGGCCGCCGATGTCGATGCCAAGTTCCAGCGCCGATGTGGTGACGACGCCGAGCAGCTCACCGGAGATAAGCTGGCTCTCGATCTGCCGGCGTTCCTCGGGCAGATAACCGGCGCGGTATGAACTGATCTTGCGGCGCAGGTCGTTACGATGTTGTGTCGCCCAGCGGAAGACGAGTTCGGTGATCGTGCGCGCCCGGGTGAAGACGATGGTGCGCAACTGGCGCAGGACGCCGGCCTGTAGCAGACGCGAGGCGACGGTGTTGGGGCTGTCGACGGGATCGACGAAGAGAAAGTGCTTCGCCGCCGCCGGTGCGCCGGAATCGGTGACGGCGACGAAAGGTCGCCCGAAAAGGCGCTCCGCGAGTTGCAGTGGATTGCCGATGGTGGCCGAACAGGTGACGATGCGCGGCGCCGCGTCATAACAACCACACAGGCGGTTGAGTCGGCGGAACAGGTGCAGGACGTGCGAGCCGAAGATGCCATTGTAGGTGTGCAGTTCATCGACGACGATCCAACGCAGATTCTTCAGGACCTCCTCCCAGGCTTCGTGGAAGCCGAGCAACCCGGCGTGCAGCATGTCGGGCGTGGTGATGAGGATATTGGGTGGGTGCTTGCGGATCTTCTCGCGCAGATGGGGTTTTGTGTCGCCGTCGTAGATCTCGGCTGTGAGACCGCAGCTGAGGTTGCCCAGTAGGTCGCGCAGTTCTCCGAGTTGGTCTTGTTCCAGCGCCTTGAGGGGGAAGATGTAGATGGCGCAACCGGCGGGATTCTGCATCAGGTCGTCGAGGACGGCGGTGTTGTAGATCAGTGTCTTGCCCGAGGATGTCGGCGTGGCGACGACGACGTTGTGACCTTGCTGCAGATGGTGGATGCCCTCTTCCTGGTGCGACCATAACCCGTCGATGCCGGCAGCTTCCATGATGCGGGCTACTCGGGGACCAAGAGGAGAGGGGTCGATGACTCGCTTCTCGGGGTGCGGCGGGATCGTCTGCCGGTGCACGATGGTATCGGATAACATGCCGTGCTCGAGATGGCTGATGAATTTGGCGACTTCCTGTCGCTCGGAGTTTGCTGAACTGCGGCAAACTCCTGTGTCGGGATTGCAGCTGGTGCCGCATCCTGCGGCAGGTTCTGGGTTGGTAGTGTATTTGCCGTCCGCCGGCTCCGGGGTGCCGGTGCGTCCTGCAGCGCCTGACACACGGTCGCCGCTGGCGGTTGTGGGGAAGTCGAGCAACTCGTCGTCGGTGGGTTGAGTGAGTTGGGGGTCGTCCTCGTCGAGGAAATCGTCGGGTGACATGCGCTTGATCACGGTGGTCCTGGCGGCAATAGGGATCGAATGAGCACTGGATCATAAGTATACCAATGGTCTGCACATTGCAGCAAGCAGAGCTTGGTCCCGGGCTGTCGAAGGGCTATGCTCAACGTTTCTGTCGCTGTGAAGGCTCCCACCCGAGGTCAAGACCATGCAACTGTTCACCCCCTTGCTGGCCGAGCGTCAGCAGTCCAACAATCCTGTCCGTGCTGCCATCATCGGTGCTGGCAAGTTCGGCGGCGGGCTGATCGTGCAGCTGGCTCAGTGTCCGGGTATGGAAGCGGCCGTCGTCGCCGACCTCGATCCTGAGCGCGCCCGTGCTGTATTCGACTCCTGTGGACTGGCCGATCGTGTCGTCATCGCCGAAACGGCCGACGCCATCGCTGATGTCGTGGTGGCAGGGGGGCTGGCGATCACCGGGGATCCGCTGCTGGCCGCCGCCTGTGAGGTCGTCGATGTCGTCGTCGATGCCACAGGCGTCCCAGAGGCTGGTGCGCTGCACGCGGTGACAGCGATCGAGGCGGGCAGGCATGTCGTCATGGTCAACGTCGAGGCAGATGTCACCGTGGGGGCAGCGCTACGACGTCGGGCAGACGCGGCGGGTGTGGTCTATACCCTCGTCGATGGTGACCAGCCGGGCTGCACGATGCACATGGTCGAATGGGCACGGACCCTGGGGTTCGAGATCGTCGCCGCCGGCCGTGGGACGATCTACTTTGCCACCGATCGGGATGGCACGCCGGACTCGGTGCAGGAGCGCTTTGGCTTCAGCGACGAGGTGATGCGTCGGCGCACGATCAACACGAAGATGTACAACTCCTTCCGCGACGGTACCAAGGCGCAGGTGGAGATGACGGCGCTGGCAAATATGGCTGGTCTGCCGCCAGATGTGCGTGGCATGCACGAACCATCGGTCAATCTCGAGGACATTCCGCAGCAGTTCAGTCTGCAGCAGGAGGGCGGTCTGTTGACCCGCTCGGGTGTCGTGGAGTTGGCCAACAGTGTTGCCGGCGATGGTCAGAGTATGTTAGCCGAGCCGTTGAAGATGGGTGTGTTCTGCGTGGTTCGCGCCGAACATCCGTTCATCATGGAGGATCTGGCCGGATACGGCTGTCATGTAGGCGGTGACGGCCACAACATGCTGTTGTGGCGACCCTATCATCTCGTCGCTGTGGAAGCGCCCTTGTCGATCGCCTGCGCTGCACTCTATAACCGGCCCACGGGAACGCCACTGCCGGAGCCGACGGCGGACACGATCACCATCGCCAAGCGCGATCTGCAGGCTGGCGAAACAATCGATGGCGGGGGCGGTTACACAGTCAACGGTGTGATCGAGAAGGCCGATGTAGCGTTGCGGGAAGGGTTGTTGCCACTGGGTCTGTCAACAGGCGCACGGTTGACGTTGGCTGTCAGCCGCGGAGTGGCTGTACGATATGCAGACGTCGAGTTACCGGCAGACAGCCTCTTGCGGCAGCTGCGTCGTGAGCAAGGCGACAGTGCGGCGTAAGTAGCGCTGAGTCTTTAGCGCAGCGCGTGTTTTCGCAGACGGTAGCGTAAGGCGTCGGTGCCGATGCCAAGCAGGCGAGCCGTCTCGGCCTGGTTACCCCCGGACTGCTCAAAGACGGCACGAATGGCCCGTTCTTCCAAAATTGCAAGCTCGAGCTCTTCGGCGGCCGGTAGGGAGGAGGGTGTCGAGGTAAGGTCGGAAAGCTCCCGCGTCGTCAGTGTCGGACCGTCGCCAAGGATGACGCCCCGTTCGACGAGATTGCGCAGTTCGCGCACGTTGCCCGGGAAGGCATAGCTGCGTAGCAATCGGCGCACGTCATCATCGAGGCCTGTTACATCCT
>DPVW01000228.1 GCA_003529325.1 Candidatus Latescibacterota bacterium
CCTGTGCGAGAAGTTTCCAGCGCGCCGGCAGATCGAGTAGATCGTCCGCCACGCCGACTGCCAGGATCAGCGTGCCGGCGACGGCGATGCCCTTGAGTTCATCGGTGAAAGCAAAATTTCGCAGCACCGTCACGGCGAAGGCGATGTAGAGGGCGACACCGCCGAGTAATGCGGTCGGCACGCCATGGTCCTTGCGCCCCGCCGGCATATCTACAGCGCCTAGACGCGGCGCCAACACATAGATGATGGGGGTCACAACGAAGCCGACACCGAAAGACAACAAAAGGAGATACGCCCAGCGAAGTCCCGACTGACTCAGTAGATCGCGTGCCTCACCACTGAACATAAATAACACGAACAGAGTGACGGCGAGCTTGTCGGCGGACCACGGACTTAGGGTTTCGTGACGTTCGTTCAACGCGCAAACTCAGGGCCAGTGGGCGGCGCCAGAACACGGTCGGCGACGGTGACGACCCGCTCGGCGTCAGCATCGGACAAAGCTGGATACAACGGCAATGATAAGGCCCTGTCCTTCATCTCATCTGCCCCGGGAAAAGAGCCTTCCTCACACAACAACTCGTGTAATGGCGCGTCCACCGGGCGACGAGCGACGACACCATGTTCGCCAAAGGCTGTCAGGGCTGAATCCAGTCGGCCTGACTCGACAGCCACGACGTAGCGATAGTCGATATCGCCCTTGCGGGAATCTGGACGTACCGCCGTCCAGTTCCGACTGGCCTCGTCGTAACGCGCAGCCAACATTCGACGGCGTTCCAGCAGTTGTGGCAGCCGTCGCAGTTGCACGCGTCCAACGGCGGCGCCCACATCGGTGAGTTTGAAATTCCACCGCGGTCGATCCGGTACCCGGCCGTCGTAGTCGCGCAATTCGCGCACGGCTTGTGCGAGCGCTGCATCGTCGGTTACAACCATGCCACCCTCCCCCCCGGATGTTATCACCTTGGTCGCATAGAAAGAACAGACAGCGGCAACCCCACTCCCCCCGGCTCCGACTGCGCCCAGGGCCATGGCCAGGTCCTCGATGACCGGCATTCGTGTCGACAACTCCCCTGCCGCCGACGCCAGACGCCCAAACATGTGTGGCAGAATGGCGACAGCGCAATCGTCGAATACGCCTTCATCGGCTGGCACAACGTCGATATTCCCCGTGGACGGATCAACATCAGTCAACGTTGGAATCGCCCCCACCGCGCGCGTTGCGTGCACCAGGGCGGTACACACGTAGCTGGGCATCAGGACCCTGCGCTGCTGTACATCAAGCACCTGCAGAAGCAACTGCAGGGCGGCTGTTCCGGAAGAGACGGCTACACCATGTCGCCGTCCCACCACGCCAGCTACGTCCTCTTCGAAAGCCGCAACAACCGGTCCCTAGGCGACCTGACCACGGGCGATGATCTGGTGAGCGGCGTCGGCTTCCTCGGTTCCCAGATCGGGCCGTGAGTGTGCGATCAAGAGCGGCCTCGGGCTGAGGTGCCGAAGAAAGCGCGCACTTGCTCGCTTACGTGATCGACGAGATCGTCGGCCAGCTCCGGGAAAATGGGTATGCTGAGAATTTCCCGACAGGCCTGCTCGCTGACGGGGAATGACCCTTCGGCGTGGCCGAGGAAAGCATAGGCGTCCGTCAGATGCAGGGGCAGGGGATACATCACCGCCGAACTCACCCCGGCTGCCCGCAGGTGTGCCGCCAGCCCATCACGTTGCTGGGTGCGTATGGTAAAGAGGTGGTAGACATGGCGGGCATCTTCCGCCTCGGTGGGCAGTTGTAGATCCCCTACATCACCGAGTTGTTCCCGGTAGCGATCAGCGATTCGCCGCCGGCTCTCATTCCAGTCCTCCAGATAGGGTAGCTTCACCTCCAGGACCGCTCCCTGAATTCCATCCATGCGGTTGTTGTGGCCCAACAGGTCATAATGGAATTTCGGCCCCGAGAGAGGCATGCCGTGATTGCGTAGCGAGCGCAATCGCTGCGCCAGGGCTTGGTCGTTTGTCGTGATGCCACCGGCGTCGCCGTAGGCGCCAAGATTCTTCCCAGGGTAGAACGAGAAGCACCCCGCGCGGCCCATGGAGCCACTCGTGGCGGCACCACGCCGGGCACCCTGCGCCTGGGCAGCATCCTCGACGACATCGATGTTGTGCACACCCGCCGTGGCCAGCAATGGCGTCATGTCAGCGGGATGCCCGTAGATATGCACGGGCATGATCACTTTCGTGCGCGCCGTGATCGCTGCCTCTACGAGGCTGGGATCCAGACACAACTGCCGATCTTCGACATCGACAAAGACCGGTCGCGCACCCACTTGACAGATCGCCTCCGCCGTGGCCCCGAAGGTATACGGCGTCGTGATGACCTCGTCCCCAGCGCCGACACCGAGTGCGCGCAAGGTCAATACGAGGGCATCCGTGCCATTGCTGACACCGACGCAGTGGTCGACACCGCAATAGCGGGCAAAGGCCTCTTCGAATGCGGCAACTCTCGGCCCAAGGATAAAACCGCAGGAGGCCACGACCTCGGCCAGGGCGGTGTCCATCTGTTCACGGATCGTGGCATGCTGTAACGACAGGTCATTCATCGGTACCTGCACTGCGGCAGATACGGCTGGAGCGGTCATCAGATCTCCCTTTACAGAATGAAGTGCCGCAGGGGAACAAATCCCTCCGCGTAGGTTACGCGCCCCTGGATGCCGCGAAAATTTGCCGCGGACTGGGCGATGTCGACGATACTCATAGACTGAATATTCGTCTTAGGAACCTGGGAAGCATGTGCTTCGAGGGCAGCCAGTTTCTGGTCTATGACGGTGCTGATGTCGACAAAAATCGTCGGCAGAAACTCTTGCGAGGAATAGCCTTCAAAGAACAACAGATTCGGCACGGAGCGCGCCGCCGGTACAACGGCCCGGGCGATATGCCGGTGATCCTGATGGGTATCCTCGCCAAAGTGGGTGTACACCGTATCCGGTTCCACCTGACGCACGACATCCTCGATCTTCGTGATCGATTCGCGATGACACTCGAACTGCGTATCCTGATAGCCAGCAAAAAAGACATCCCGGGCACCGACGATCTTCGCCGCTTCCAGTTGCTCGGCAGATCGAACCTCAGGATCCC
>DPVW01000370.1:0-171 GCA_003529325.1 Candidatus Latescibacterota bacterium
ACCTTCCCGAACCCGGATCGTTACTGGCAGATCATCGAAAAGTGGCAGGTCAACCAGTTCTACACGGCGCCCACCGCCATTCGTGCCATCGCGGCCTCCGGCGAAGAGTGGCCGGCCAAATACCAGATGCCCTCACTGAAGGTGCTCGGCACCGTGGGGGAACCGATCAAC
>DPVW01000370.1:475-12127 GCA_003529325.1 Candidatus Latescibacterota bacterium
GGCACCGTGGGGGAACCGATCAACCCCGAGGCCTGGCGCTGGTATCACCGCAATGCCGGCAAAGAACGTTGCCCCATCGTCGATACGTGGTGGCAGACCGAAACCGGGGGCATCCTGATCACACCCTTGCCCGGTGCAACAAATCTGAAACCCGGTTCGGCGACCTTTCCCTTCTTCGGGATCGAGCCCGTCGTCCTTGAACCGGAAAAAGGCACGGTTGTCGAGGGTGATGACGTCGCCGGCGTACTCGCCATGAAAGCCCCGTGGCCGGGTCAGATGCGCACCATCTACGGTGACCACAAACGCTTCGAAGAGACCTACTTCCAGCAATACAAAGGGTTTTATTTCACCGGGGATGGCTGCCGGCGTGACGAAGACGGCTACTACTGGATCACCGGTCGTGTCGACGACGTCATCAACGTTTCCGGCCACCGCATGGGCACGGCCGAGGTGGAAAGTGCTCTGGTGTTGCATGGCAGCGTCGCTGAGGCGGCCGTTGTCGGCTTTCCACACGAGGTGAAAGGCCAGGGCATCTACGCCTACGTCACCCTCAATGACGGCGAGCAGTACACGGACGAGTTGAAAGACGAGCTCAAGAAACAGGTGCGCACCGCCATCGGCCCCATTGCCACACCGGATGTCATCCACTGGGCACCCGGTCTGCCCAAGACGCGCTCCGGCAAGATCATGCGTCGCATCCTGCGCAAGATCGCCGAGAATGACATGAGCACCATCGGCGACACCAGTACACTCGCCGACCCAGCCGTGGTCGAAGATCTGATCGCCCGCAGGTAACGAATACGGGAGGCGTCCTTCCGGGACGCCTTCCTTTTGACAGTCCCTTGCCAGAGCCACATTTTAACGGATTCGTGCGCCCCTGCCGCAACCTCCCAAGGGACTGAGCAGCCTACCGTGAGTATCCGTTACGACAGCCAGCAATGGGCCCTGATCCTGGGTGGCTCCAGTGGCTTCGGCTTGGCGACGGGCAAAAAACTCGCCCGCCACGGCATGTCCATCGCCATCGTCCATCGTGATCGTCGCGGCGCCATGAAAAATATCGAGCCTGGGTTCGATGAGATTCGCGCCTGTGACGTCGACTTTGTCTCATTCAACCTCGACGCCCTCTCCGACGAGGGGCGTGAAACCGTGATCGGCGATCTGCGCGAGCGTCTTGGCGATAGTGGCCGCGTCCGCATGCTGATGCACTCCATCGCCTTCGGCAACCTGCGACTACTCGCCCCCCTCGACGATGCCCATGGTGCGGCGAGTCAAAGAGCCCGGCAGCTACTTGCCGATCGACTCGGTATAAGCGCCGAGCAACTCACCGAGGCTCTGCAGTCCACCTTTGAGGAGGGTGACGAGAGCGACATCGGCGCCCTCGCCAGCCTGGCGCCGGCACCGACATACAACACCGATGTCCGCCTCGAGGATGAAGACTTCGCCCGCACCGTCTACAGCATGGGCACGAGTCTGTCCACCTGGACACACGCCGTCTTCGCGGCGCGGCTTTTTGCCGATGACGCTCGCGTGTTGTCCATGACCAGCGAAGGCAACGAGGTCGCTTTGCGTGGTTATGCCGCCGTTGCCGCCGCCAAGTGTGCTCTCGAATCGGTCTCCCGCGCCATCGCCGTCGAATACGCCCCATACGGGATTCGCGCCAATGTGGTGCAGGCGGGCGTCACCGACTCCGCGGCCCTGCGCCTCATTCCTGGCAGCGCCCATATGAAGGCCGCCGCCGCCCTGCGCAACCCCTTCGGACGTTTGACCACCGCTGCCGAGGTCGCCGATTTCATCTGCCTGTTGTGCACCGACGAGGCGCGCTGGGTAAATGGCACCGTGATCCGCGTCGACGGCGGCGAGCACATCGCGGGCTGATCTTCATTGGGCACTCTCTACATCCACGGGATGGGACACTTCCATCCTGGGAACGTCATCGACAACACCTTTCTCGAAGATCTCGATATCGGCACCAACGATTCGTGGATTCTCGAGCGTGTCGGTATCCATGCCCGGCGTACGGTGTTGCCATTGGACTACATCCGGCAGACCAAGAACAGCGATCCACGCCAGGGGCAGGAGGCAGCCGAATTCGACAGCCGGCAGACCGCCGCCGCCGCCACCGACATGGCCCTCGAACGCGCCAACATCAGCCGCCAGGACATAGGTATGGTCATCGCCGGCGGTTGTTATCCCGACATGGCGATCCCCTCTGAGGCGTCACGCATCGCTGGCTCGTTGGGCATTTCGGCACCAGGCATCGACATCAACTCCGCCTGCTCCACCTTTGGCGCCCAGATGCACTTTCTCTCCTCCATGTCGGGGCTGCCACCGTATGTCCTCGTCGTCAACCCGGAGAACACGACACCCGCCATCAATTATGCCGATCGTAGCTCGGCGGTACTTTGGGGTGATGGAACCAGTGCGGCTGTGGTGTCTATAGATGTGCCTTCCCGAATGCGTCTGCGCGATACGAGCATCGCCGCCGACTCGCAGCGTTGGGAGGCGGTATGCATTCCGCGCTTCGGCCACTTCTATCAGGATGGCAATGCGGTGCAACGTTTTGCCATCAAGACCACGGTCTCCTGTGCGCGGGCCCTGCACGAGAGCGCAAGTGTGTACGCCGCACAACATGGCGGTTCGGTACGTTTCATCGGCCATCAGGCAAACTTGATGATGCTGCAGGGCGTGGCGGGCCGACTCGACCTTGGGGACGGAGATCACTGGTTCAACGTGGACAACCATGGCAACACCGGGGCCGCAGGTGCCCCATGTGTTCTTTCCCAGCACTGGGACGATCTGGCCGACGGCGACAGCGTCATCATGGTCGTTGTCGGGTCGGGGCTGACCTGGTCGAGCCTCTGTATCGACGTGGGGTAATCGATAATGTTGTATTCGGACTACATCGAGCGCGACCACTTCACCTACGAAGAACTTCTCGGCCTCTCACAGGGAAATCTCGTTGAGGATGCGCCGCAGGAGTTCATGCGCCTGCCGGCACCACCCATGCTGATGCTGTCGCGGGTAACCGAACTAACCCGGCGTGGCGCGCGGGGACGCATCGTCGGTGAGCAGGACATCAACCTGGCAGACTGGTTTTTCCATTGCCACTTCCGCGATGACCCGGTGCAACCCGGTTGCCTGGGGGTCGATGCCATCTGGCAACTTGTCGGCCTGTATACCTCGGCCTGTGGCGCACCAGGCTCGGGTCGTGCTCTCGGCTGCAAAGAGGTCGAATTCGCCGGTCAGATCCGTCCGTATAACAAGGTGGTACGCTACGAGGTCGACATCCGCCGCTTCTCTCAGCTCAAGGAATCGGGCTCGGCGGTTTCCATCGGCACGGGCAAAGTTTTCGTCGATGACGAGCACATCTACACCATCAAAGACGCCAAGGTGGGAATGTTTCTCGGCATCGGTTACCCCGACTACCCGGAACGCTCCGCCAACAGCGTCGGCGGCATTATGGATCGTGGCTGACCACATGCTGACACCGGAGCAGGTTCTCGCCCTCATCCCCCAACAGCGACCCTTCCGATTTATTGATCGCCTCGTGGAACTCAGCGAATCCACAGCGGTGGGGGAATACACCTTCCGCGTCGACGAAAACTTCTACAAGGGGCATTTCCCTGGCAACCCGGTGACCCCCGGTGTCATCCTTGTGGAGGCCATGTGCCAGACCGGTCTGGTCGCGCTGGGCATCCACCTGCTGGGGTTGGAGCTGCCACTTGAAGAAGTGGCGAAGACGATCACATTATTCACCGATGCCGAAGTCGAATTTGCCCGCGTCGTGCCGCCGGAAACCACCGTGCGGGTCAGGGCACAAAAGCTGTTCTGGCGCCGGCGCAAACTGAAATCCAAGGTCGTGTTGACCCTCGCTGACGGCACCTACGTGGCGGGTGGCACTGTTTCCGGTATGGGAGTCTCTCGTGAGCAAAACTGAACGACGCGTCGTCATCACCGGCCTCGGCGTGTTGGCGCCAAATGGTCACGGTCTCGACGAATTCGAGACTGCATTGCGCGAAGGCCGCAGTGGCATTCGGCACCATGCACATCTTGAGGAGTTGAAGTTCGCTTGTCAGGTCGGTGGCATTCCGCAGGATGTGGAGCAGTTCCAGGGTCAGTATCTGACCGATGAGGAACTGTTTGCCATGAATGCCAACATGATCTATGCCGCCATCGGCGCCATCGATGCATGGCAGGATGCCGGCTTCGAAGTGCCTGGCCCCGATGTCGAGGCCGATTGGGATACGGGGGCCATCATCGGCACCGGTATCGGTGGTATCGACACCATCAGCGAGACCCTGGGACCACGCGTCGATGCCGGCAAGGTGCGACGTCTGGGGAGCACCATGGTCGAGCAGATCATGTCCAGCGGCAACAGCGCCCGGATCGCGGGCAAACTCGCACTCGGCAATCAGGTGAGCACCAATTCCAGCGCCTGCAATACCGGCACGGAAGCGATCATCCAGGCGACCCAGCGCATTCGTAATGGCCAGTCGGTACGCATGCTCGCCGGTGGTTCCGAAGGCCACTCACACTACATCTGGGCTGGCTTCGATGCGATGCGTGTGCTCAATCGTAGCAAGAACGACGACCCCGCTGCTGCCTCCCGACCCTTGAGTGCCTCCGCAGCCGGCTTCATTCCGGGTTCCGGGGCTGGCGTCTTGATGCTCGAGGAACTCGAGTCAGCGCAGGCCCGCGGTGCCCGTATCTACGCCGAGGTGCTGGGCGGTGCCCTCAACTGCGGTGGCCACCGGCAGGGCGGCAGCATGACGGCGCCCAACCCCAACAGTGTGCAACGATGCATCCGCGGCGCCCTGGCCGACGCCGGCATCGCCGGTGGTGACGTAGACGCCATCAATGGCCATCTCACCGCCACCTTCGCCGACCCCCACGAGGTCAACAACTGGTCGAAAGCCCTCGAGGTCGCACCGGGTGACATGCCGCATATTCATTCGACCAAGTCCCTCATCGGCCACGCCCTTGGCGCCGCGGGTGGACTGGAGTGCGTCGCCGCCGTCCTCGAGCTGCACAAAGGTTTCATCCATGGCTCCCTCAATTGCGAGGATCTGCACCCGGAACTGGACGAATTTGCCGGCGCCATCGTGCATGAGACGGTCGATGTCCCCGACCTGCAGATCGTTGCCAAGGCGAGTTTTGGCTTCGGTGACGTGAATGGTTGCGTCATCCTAAAGAAATTTGCCTAAATTTATTCCCTATCTACTTGCAAAACCGCACCTACTTACAAGGATGTCCCGCATGGAGAATCAGGAAGTTTTCGACAAGGTCGTCGAAATCCTCAAGCCCTTTGCCAAGAATGAAGAGGCTCTCGGCAGCATTTCCCTCGACACGTCCCTGCAGAAAGATCTCGAAGTCAATTCTGCCCGTCTTGTGGATATCGTTCTCGAGATCGAGGACAACTTCGACATCGAAGTCTCCGATGACGACGCCGACCAGGTCAGCACCGTCGGTGACGCCGTCAAATTGATCGTCGCCGCCACAGCGTGACAACAGCCGCCAGGATGGAGATCCCAGCTGAGGATCTTGCCAGCCTGAGTGGCATCGAACGACGGGCCCTGTTGGTTGCCCGTTGGCTCAACGCCTCGCGGCTGCAACGACTGTCGCATTGGCTCAACACCAGGATTCACCGCCGCTGGGTGCAGTTGTTTACCGGCCGGCGCGTGCACCTTGTGGGTATCGACAGGATGTCGGCAATGCGCCCCGACCGGGGCGTATTGCTCGCTTCCAACCACCGCAGTTTCTTCGATCAGATCGTCATCACCACCTACCTCTACAAACATGTAGACACGTGGCCACGATTCTATTTCCCCGTGCGCTCCGAATTTTTTTATGACAGTCTGTTCGGCATCGCCCTCAACATCGCCCTCACCTCCTGCACCATGTTCCCTCCCATCTTTCGGCCGCGACTCAAACGGGGTGTGACCCGCGCCGGACTCAACTTCCTGGCACAACAGCTGCAATCACCATCGACATTGTGTGGCATCCATCCGGAGGGAACGCGCGGCAAGGGACCCGACCCCTACGAATTGTTGCCTGCCGAACCCGGCTTCGGCCGCGTCGTGTTGCAGGCACGCCCCATCGTCGTTCCCGTTTTCATCGGTGGCCTCAGCAACGACATCGTCACGGAGGTGAAACGCAACTTCAGCGGCGGGGATCCCGTTATCATCCTTTTTGGCGATCCCGTGGATCTGTCCGACTTCGACGACGAAAACCCACGACTATTGCGCAATCAGGTCAAGGTCGGTCGGCGTGTATTGCAGGATGTGGCTGCATTGGCGCAGCAGGAAAAACAGGTGCGCGCACAACTTCAGTCGGACGCCGCCGGGGTCTCCTGACCCAGTAGCGCGCAGGCCACCCACGGACCGTCGTGAGACAGACTCAGATCGAGTTCCAGGGGCTCGCCTTCATGCAGCAGGCGTGGTGGACCGAGATCGTCGCGAAAGCGCTCGTCGGTGACACGCTCCACGATCAGTGCCCGCCGGTCGAGACCCAGATGATCGGCAGCGACCCGCACCGCCAGATCCCGTGCGGCGGCACTCTCCCCGATACTGGGTTGGCGACGTTCCACCGCCCACAGTGGTGCCCCCGTCCCCTGGCCGGCGATGGCGTGGACCCAGTCCTGCTCCTGGGTCACCTCTAGCCAAAGTCGCACGTCGTCGTGGGTGACGTCGGTGCACTGTGCATCCACAACAAACCGGCGTGGCGAGAATGCGATCCCAGGCGTGAGTTTGGCAACCACCTTGAAGCCCGCCTCTTTCGCCGCGAACAGCGTCCACAACAGGCGATTGGCATCGTCACTAGCCGCCACACGAGCCACTTCCTCCGGGGTGCAGACACGTTCGACGAAGCGACTGCGCTGATGATGGTCAGCGATCGCCGGGTCACGCAGATCGATCACATCGTTACCGACGTGATGGACAGTGGTCATCGTCCGAAAATCATGTAGAGCACGGAGCCGGCACCGTAGGCTGTGCTTGCACCCAGTATCAACCAACCGAGACGATGGTCCTTCTTCAGTTGATACCACAGATAGATGCCCGTGAGTGGAAAGAAGATCATCGCCAGACTTGCCAGATCGACGAACAGTCCCCAGAGAAAGTATCGTGGCGCCCCGCCATACCCGTGAAAGTGGTGCAGCCGGTTCATGATTCCCGCAAAACCGGCGGACTGCACCGTCAGGGTCACCGCCGCTGAACCGGGGCGGACTCGCAGCTTTTCGTTCGTGCCTGGGCGGCCATACTCGAAAATCCAGGTGCCATCATCGGCCGACCGGTTGCCGGGACGCCCACGCAGTGCCAACTCACCAGCCAACTGCCTCTGCCAGTCCTTCGCCTGCTCCGGGGACAATTCGGCTGGCATACGCGCGGCGACCTCAGAACTGAGTTTGTGCGTGGTCTTGTCGCTCTTGCCACCGGGGAACCAGTCCTGATGGGAGATGACGAAGCCGGTGAATCCGTACATGAACAGACCCGCCGCCAGAACCAGACCGGAGAACAAATGCACCGTGCGGATCAGGATGTACATCGAATTTCAGGCGACGACGAGAAGCATGAGAATGAGAGAGCCACCAGAACCCAACCCGAGTAGCCACCAGCCACTACGACGAGAGGCGGGTCGCAACCACCAGAACCAGATGCCACTGAGGACGGAGAACATGAGGGCCCAGATGGAGATCTCGGTGTAGATACCCCAGGTGACCCCCCACAGCGAGTTGGGCATATTCCGCAGCCCGTGCAGACCCATGATGGCCCCGAATGGGCGGTTCGTCTCGCGGACCTGGACAACACCGGTAAGCTGATTGAGGTGTACGCGATACTCCCGTGCGGGTCGATTGACGAAAAAGACGAACTCATCTGGCTGCGGGTGCGACAGGCGCCAGAATGGCACCCACCCCATCAGGTCCAACCGATCGCGCACGGCTTCGGCCAGCCTCTGATCCTCGTCGGCGTCAGGCACCACCACCGTAGCCTCCCAGCGCACTCCTTCACTGTCCGAAGGTTGCCAGTGGTGATTGAAGGAGATGCCGCTGATGCCGTAGATCACCATGTAGCCGGCACAGAGCAGGCTCAGGTAGATGTGGATGTCGAGCAGGATCTTTTTCATCGGTCGCTTTAAAAAAAATCGCGTATCTGCACGCCGATGACAACCTTGCCGCCGTACACCCCCGCTTCTATTGTACCTGGTATGTACGATATCCTTCTGCTCAATGGCCGGGTCCTTGACGGCACCGGCGCCCCCGCACGTTCCGTCGATATCGCCATCGAGGCTGGCCGCATCGTCGCCATCGGCGATCTGTCCACCGCTACGGCAACCGACAGCATCGACGCCACGGGAAAGTTCGTCACCCCCGGATTCATCGACATCCACAGTCACTCCGACCTGACCCTCGTCATCGCCGGCCAGGCGTCCTCGTCGGTAGCCCAGGGCATCACGACGCAGATCGCCGGCAACTGCGGTGTGTCGGCGGCGCCAACCCTCGATCACGTCCCATACTACGGCCCCCTTGATCCGGCCATGACCAGGGGCATGGTCTGCGACTGGATCGACTTTGACGACTATTTCGATCGCCTCACCAACCAGGGCTTGGGCACCAACCTTGCAACCCTTGTGGGACACGGCAACATCCGCGTCGCCGCCATGGGGTGGGAGGACCGTGAGGCGACACCCACCGAACTCGAACGCATGCGACAGCTCACGGCGCAGGCGATGGAACACGGTTCGCTCGGCCTCTCCAGTGGTCTTGCCTATGCCCCGGGACCCTATGCACCCCTCGAGGAACTGGTCGAACTGGGACGCGTCGTGGGCCGTTATGGGGGGCTCTACACCAGCCACATCCGCAACCAGACGCTGGGCATCGCCGCTGCTGTGGGCGAGGTCATCGCCGTCGGTGAGCGTGCCGGCATTACCGCCCACGTGTCCCACATGCAACCCGGTTCGCCCATGCTCGGCGCCACGGCCGACCTGCTGCAGACCATCGACAGCGTCCGCGCACGCGGGGTCGATGTCAGCTGCGATGCCATCCCCTATACGATCGGCTCCACAACCCTCAAGTCCCTGCTGCCACCGTGGTCACTCGACGGCGGCGACGAAGCCCTGTTGCGCCGTCTGCAGGATCCTGCGATGCGCGACAAGATCAAGGCCGACACCATGACCCATGGTGCCGAGAGTGGTGGCAGCCGCAAGCGCAATCTGGTCAAAGAGGGCAGCTGGGATCGTATCTGGTTGGGCAGCGCCGAACGCAACGAGCACCTCACGGGTAAGTCCTTCGCCGAAATCGGACAGATCCGGCACCAGGATCCGCATGATGCCGTCCTCGATGTCCTCCTCGAGGAGAACGCCCGACCATGGATGCTCGCCGAGGATGTGTCAGAGGAAGATTTCCTCAATATCGCCCGTCACGAGACGGGTGGCATCATCTCCGATGGCTTCAGTCTGATTCCCGAAGGCGTGCTGGCGGAAGGCAAACATCACCCGCGTTCGTACGCCGCCTTTCCCTACTTCCTGCGTCACTTCATCCGTGACCAGGGGGCCCTTACCTGGGAACAGGCAATCCACAAGCTCACCGGCCACGCGGCGGCGCGCTTCCGCCTCACCGACCGTGGCGTTCTGCGCGAAGGAGCGTGGGCGGATGTCGTCATCTTCGACCCGGAGACCATCGCCGAGGGCGCCGACTTCGACAATCCATACCGTTATCCTCACGGAATTGACACGGTCCTCGTCAATGGCATTGCCGCCGTTGACGATGGCCGACTCACAGACAGCCGCTCAGGGCGCATCGTGCGCCGCACGGCCTGACTCTTCGAACACAGGACAGATCACGTGGCCAGTCTAGGTTACGACGACACCGACTTCATCCCGGGACAGCCATACCGGGTGCACGACAGCACACGCCCGCAACCACCGGTGGTGACGCCAGGTGAAGACCCCGGCGCTCCCCCTTCTGATGGCATCATGCTGTTCGACGGCAGCGATCTGTCGGAATGGGAAAGCGTCAAGACGCCCGGGGAGGACGCCGGTTGGAAGTTAGAAAATGGCTATATGGAGGCCGTTAAAGGTAGTGGCGACATTCGCACCCTCAAACAGTGGGGGGACTGTCAGCTACACGTGGAATGGTCGGCACCGGAAAAGGTCGAAGGAGACAGCCAGGGCCGCGGCAACAGCGGTGTGTTCCTGCACTCCAGCGAGGGGTATCCCGGCTACGAGATCCAGGTGCTGGATTGTTACGACAATCCCACCTACGCCGACGGCACGGCGGGCGCCATCTATGGACAGTTCCCCCCCCTCGTCAACGCCTGCCGCAAACCGGGTGAATGGCAGAGCTACGATATCATCTTCGAAGCCCCCACTTGGGATGAGGGCTGGCTCGTCGTACCGGCGGCTGTCACGGTAATACAGAATGGCGTGCTGCTCCACCACCGTCAGGAGGCGATGGGTCCTACAGGGCACAAGAATGTCGCCACCTACTCGACGCCCGATCCCGATGTCGGTGGTCTGCGCTTGCAGGACCATGGCGACGCGGTGCGTTTTCGCAACATCTGGGTCCGGTCTCTCGCCGGTTATGACGCCGGCTGAGAAGCCACGTCAGGGATGGTGGCCTTCGGGTCGGCGTCCCTTGCTGTACGTGCTGCTGCTGGCCTGCCTGCAGACACCGGCAGCGGCACAGGCTCCCCTCGTGTCGATCGTGCGCTCCGATGACCCGGCGCTACCAGCGCCCATCGACACCCACAGCAGATTGGCCTACGCCCGTCACATTCGGCCCATGGTGCGACGCGCCGTGGCCGAGGGGGGTCTGCGTGCCATTCTCGATGCCCTGGCGATAGTTCTTGTTCTCGACAACGGTGCGATGATTGAATCCGGCAGCCAGACGAATCGGCGCTGTATGCATCTTGCCGATATTGACCGTGTGATACCCACCCTCGCGTAGTGCCTCGATCCAATTGGGCTGATCGGGGCGCAACCATTGCTCGTTGCCATAGACGCCATGGGTATGCACATACTGCGACGAGACGATACTGTTGCGCGAAGGACCACAGACGGCGCCCTGTACGAATGCTCGTGAAAAGGCGACCCCACGGGCGGCCAGGGCATCAACATTTGGCGTGATCATGTGTTCGTAGCCGTAACAACGGAGTGTGTCCCAGCGCTGTTGGTCGGTCATGACGAGCAGAATATTCGGGGCTTCGGGCACGGTCACCTACTCCTCGTACGGGATAGGTGTAGCACCATGGGCGCTTGAGTCGTAGGCCGCTTCGACGAGGGCCATCGTATGCACCGCATCATCCACCACGGTCGGTAGTTGGCGCGCCGGATCCTCGGCGACGCGCATGACACTCGCCATGGTGCCGATGAAGGCGTGGGGAAACCAGGTCCCCTCGATGGGTACGCTCTGCCATGTCGGCTCAGCACCCTCCTCGAATAGGCAGAGATCGAAACGATCCGGCTGCCCCCGCGGATAGTCGAGACAGAGTCCCAATGTAAGGTGCACGATGCCACGATCCCCCTCGACGCGCAGATAGGACTCCTGGTGAGTGAGACCACCACGATGGCAGTGATTGACCGAGACGATGGCCCGTAGGGTGTCGCCATAATCGAGGATCGTCGCCGACTTCACATCGGCGAGCCGCTCATATTCCT
>DPVW01000370.1:12439-12637 GCA_003529325.1 Candidatus Latescibacterota bacterium
GAGCCGCTCATATTCCGCAAACCGCACGGTTCGTGAATAGACCCCCTGGGGATCACCGGCGAGGGCGCGAATCGCATCGAGATAATGGATACTGTGATAGAGGATCTCGACCCGTTCTTCGGTTTCGATAAATCCCCACAGATTCCACGGCGTCAGGATCGTTGCCTGCATCTGGATGTCGTGCACCCTACCCAGACG
>DPVW01000061.1 GCA_003529325.1 Candidatus Latescibacterota bacterium
CGTCATCGATGATGCGACTCGTCAATGGAAATACAACTGTGGAGGGGTGGCCGGCGCCATTGAGCAGATCTGTCTGCAATACGAGAACGGGACGCGTCTTGCCAGGCTCCGTACCACGGCGCGGGTTGAGGTCTGCCAGATATATGCCCCCTCTCTGTGGAGACATCAATCGTCCTCTTTTGGCAAGGGACTGTCTGCCACTTCCATTTCCCGACTGACGGAGAGGCTTTCATCCCGCACCTTTTCCGAGACCTCCTGCAACCGCGAGGCGAGAAGTTGACGCTCGGTTCGCACGTTGTATTCCCGGATGGCCTCGCGGATATAGGCGGTACGCGTGCTGTGCACTCTCGCAGCCAAGTAATTGGTTCGTGTCAGTTGCTCTTCATCCAGCTTCAGGTTGATCTGAGCCATGGTCAGTTCTCGCATGTTTCCCAGCACAGTCAAAGTATACTACTTTAGTATACATAAATATGTATCTAATACAATACTTTTTGTGATGAGATCCGTGCTGCTGACGCTCGTTGTGTTGTCGGCCTGCAGGCACACGGAACCCCAACGGGCGCAGCCCGAATTTCGTATCACTCTGTCCCACGGCGGTGGGTTTACGGGCATGACCAGCGGCCATCACCTGCGATCGGATGGCACGCTGACGGCGTGGCGGCGTGGGCTCGCACAGGATGAGCAGATCGAATGGACGGTGCAGCACACGAAAGAGGACGCCAGGCTTCGGGCCGAAGGTCTGCGTCATGCTGTCGGCAGCTGGCGTAGCGACCAGCTGGGAAATATGACGACCCATCTCGAATTCACTTTGTGTGATTCAATCTGGACCTGGACATGGCCGGGAAATCAAGCCCCCGCCGGCGCACCGCAGTCGTTGAGCGACTGGTTGAGCGACTTCGATCGGCTAACACGGGGTGGCGGGGCAAAGTGACCGTCATCGCCACCATGCGCCTGCTGTTGATGTTGTCGATACTGGCGGGCAATTCGGTCATACGCGCCGACGATGGCTGGCAACGCAAAAGAACCGCTCACCGTCCTGGTATGTCGACGTTGGTGCAGACAGATCTGTCGGCGTTGGGGGCGAAGCTCGCACGCCGATTGGCTACGTCTGCACAGCCAGCTGCGAAGGCAACGACGCCGGACTCATGGCGGTTGCACTGGCGCAACGAACGCAATACACCGGCCTTCATTCAGACGTCCATGGCCTCGGTAAACGTGCCGGCATCAAAACCAATGCCTTCGAGATCGGTGCGCGCACCGTCGGCGATGGCCCTCGACGTGCTGGTGGCACATCCCGAGATCTTCGGTCTGCAGCATCCCCGTGACGAATTGCGCCACCTGGAAACCGTGAGAGGGACAGATGGTCGTCTGCGCGTCCGCTTCGCCCGGCGCGAGCAGGGCGTACCCGTATGGGGGGAAGATCTGGTCGTGCATCTCGATGCTAACGGCCAGATGTTTGCCTTCAATGGGGTCTACTCCGGCACTCAGTCAAAGGCTGTCAGGACGCCGCAGATCACGGCGGCAGAGGCGTTGCGGCAAGTGCGTGAACATCTTGGCGCTCGTCAATCCCTCGAACCGCTCACCGATCCATGGTCTGGGCTGCTCAACTATGAAGGGCCAACGGTGGAACTCATGCAGCGCCCAGATGCGGTGGGGCGTTACCAACCGGTATGGCGTGTCGAAATCCGGCCCAGCCTCCGGGATCTGTGGGTCTACGCCGTCGACGCGCACTCAGGGGAGATCGTCGAGCGCTACAACGCGACACCCTGGGACGGCCCGGCAACGGCGACGGCAGTCGATCTTGCCGGCGTGGCACGCCAGCTCCAAGTCCATGCCGTGGCGGATTCCTTCGTACTCATCGACGGCTCGCGACCGATATTCGCCCTGATACAGCCCGATCTGCTCGGCAACCCCCAAGGGGCACTGGTCACGCTTTCGGCAGGCCGACAGGATCTGTCGCGGACCACTCAGGTCGACCTGGTGATCAGTGGCGACAACAGTTGGGATGACCCGGTGGCGGTGTCGGCACACACCAACATGGGTATCGTCTTCGACTACTTCTTACAGACCCATGGCAGGCTGTCTATCGATGGTGTTGGTGGCTCGATGTACTCCATCATCCATGTTACCGATAAAGGGCTGGCGATGGACAATGCCTTCTGGAGTGGGACGTTCATGGCCTACGGTGACGGCCGGGAGGCCTTTTCGCCGCTCGCAGGTGGGCTGGATGTGGCGGCCCACGAGATGACGCATGGTGTCATCCAGCACACGGTCAATCTCGAATATCGCAATCAATCGGGGGCACTCAACGAGTCCCTCGCCGATGTATTTGGCGCCATGGTGGACCGCCGGAACTGGCTTCTTGGCGAGGACGTCGTGACGTCGACCCGCATTTTTGCCTCCGGTGCGTTGCGCGACATGGCAGACCCCCACAATGGGGCCGCACCGGGTGGCAATGGCTGGCAACCGTCGCACATGGCCGAGTTTCGAGAGCTGCCACTGGCGACCGACAATGGTGGCGTGCACGTCAACAGTGGTATTCCAAATCGGGCCTGCTTTCTTCTTGCCGAGGCGATCGGGCGCGAGAAGACGGAGCGGATCTACTATCACATCCTCGCCTCCCGTCTGATCAATCAGCGGGGCAACTTCGTCGATATGCGCAATGCCGCCCTGCAGGCCGCGACGGAGTTGTATGGTGACCAGGAGGTGACGGCGGTGGAGACAGCCTTCGCCACTGTGGGCATCATCGGCGAGGAAGGGTATCAGCCACCCGAACGGCGTGCAGTCGTGCCGGGCGAAGAATGGCTGCTCGTCGTCGGTGCCCAGGCCGGTGACCGCGGATTATATCTGGTGCGGACAGAGCTGCAATCGGAGGAGGACATCGTGCTCCTCACACCGACACCCGTATACGATCGTACCGGCAACTCGGTCTCCGTCAGTGCCGATGGCGCCTTTGTGCTCTTCGTCGACGCCGCCAACAATCTGCGCGTTGTCAACATCGACGGCAGCGATGAAAGGGTGCTCAGTGACACGCGAGACTGGAAGAGTATCTCCCTTTCCCCAGATGGCTCGAAACTGGCGGCGACGACGATGTTCCAGGAGGGCATGATCGTTTTGCTCGACCTTGTCGATTCGGAGCAGAGCAAAGCGATCCCACTCAAGCGCCCCACGACACAAGAGGGAGTGACGACGAGCGTCGTGCGCTTTGCCGACGCCCTCGACTGGGACCCGGCTGGGGAGTTTCTCATCTATGACGCTTACAACGCCATCCCGCGGGGGACGGGGGATTCCCTCTCATTCTGGGATGTGACCCTGCTGGAACCAGAGGAGGAGTTTTTTGTCCCCCTCTTCCCACCACAGATCGAAGGGGTGCAGCTGGGGAATCCGACGATTGCACGCGCCTCCGGACGGCACGTCGTCTTCGATCGTTTCGACAGTCGCGAAGGTGTCAAAAGCAACGAGGTGTGGGTATACGATCTGGTCACAGGTGATAAAGGGATGATCGTCAGCACAGGCTCCGCTATCGCCTTTCCCACCTTCTCGGCAGACGACACGGAGTTGATCTATCAGCGTCGAGATCGGTTCGGTGCGGACGTGGTGGCGCGCATTCCGCTGGATGAGAGTCATCTGCGCGCCGCCGGCGAGGAGCAGGTGTTTCTGACAGGTGCGAAGATTCCGAACTGGCTCGTCATCGCCGACGAAGAGGATCCCACGACCTCGGTGGGGCAGACGCACGAAGGCGCCACCACACCGGCGACCTACGAATTGCTCGGCAGTTATCCGAATCCCTTCAATCCAACGACGACGATCCGCTTCCAGCTGGCGACGGCGGCCATGGTCGATCTGTCCATCTTCGATGTGCGTGGGGCGCTCGTGGCAAGGCTGTTACGGCAGGAGCGGATCGCCGGAGAGCACAGTGCCACCTGGGAGGGACTGGATCAGGGCGGCAGAGCTGTCGCCAGTGGCGTCTACCTGGCGCGCCTGCGCGTCCGTGTGGGGAGTCGATGGATTCAGAATCAGACGCAACGCATGACTCTACTCCGTTAAGGACAGCAACAATGCCACTTATGCAAGAAGAACAGGTGGTCGATGCACATCGTGCGGAGGGTGCACGCGGTGTCGTCGTCGCCGAATCCGAACTCGTAGCACGTGCCGGCAGTGGCATTCTGCAACAGGGCGGAAATGCGTATGATGCCGCCGCAGCCGCCTGTCTGGCGTGCAGCATGGTGCACCCCGACAAGTGCGGTGTCGGTGGTTATCTGCTGACGGGTGTCGTCATCGACGGTGCCACCGGGCAGGCCTGGTCACTCGATGCCAATTCTCGCGCACCGGCGGCAGCGCATGCTGAGATGTACGACGTGCGCCCCATAGTCGCCGGACAGTCACCGAGTCTCAACGCCAGGGAATACGACTGTGATGTGTGTGATGACGCCAATGTGCATGGGCCCCTCGCCGTCGGTGTGCCCGGGCAACTGGCCGGCATCGGTACACTGCACGATCGATGGGGGCAGTTGCCCTGGGCGCAGGTTGTGCAGCCCTCCTTGGATCTGCTCGCCGATGGGATTCGATTCGGTGAAGGACTGGCCAATTCGGTGTGCGCAATGGAACAGGTAATCCGGCGTTTTCCGGCAACGGCGGCACATCTGCTGCCGCACGACGCCCTGCCGACGCCGGACTCTGTGTGGCACCGGCCGGATATGGAACGCACCCTCGAACGGCTGGCAACAGCGGGTTGGCGGGACTTCTACGAGGGTGATGTCGCCGCCGCCATCGTCGATGCGGTGGGCGCCGCGGGTGGTATCCTGACGCGGCAGGACATGGCAACATTCCACCCGCGTATCACCGAGCCATACGTAGCCATCTATCGCGATGCTGAGGTTCTCGGTGCGATCCTGCCGAATGGACCGATCTCGGTGTTGCAGGCGTTGAACATGCTCGACTGCTTTGACCCCGTTGACGTGGACGACGTTCGCTGGTGGCACCGGATGACGGAAGTCCTGAAACGGGTCTGGCGTGATCGTCTGACCTATCTCGGAGATCCCGACTATACCGATGTGCCCATCGAGCGCCTGCTGCACCCCGACTATGCAAGAGGACGGGTGGAGGAGCTGCTCAGCTTCCCGGATCACGTCGACACCCAGCCCTTTGCCGCAGGGGGTGGTGTGCCCGAAACCAGTCATGTATCGACTGCCGACAGCGATGGCAACCTGGTCTCGGCAACGATCACTCAGGGTGGTGGATTTGGTTCCGTCTTCACGGTACCAGGATGGGGGATCATTCTCGGGCATGGCATGTGTCGGCTCGATCCACGCCCCGGGGGGGCCAACTCAGTGGCAGGTGGCAAGCGACCCCTGAACAATGTGATGACCATGGT
>DPVW01000033.1:0-1773 GCA_003529325.1 Candidatus Latescibacterota bacterium
TGTCTCCCCTGCAGCAGCAGCAAGACACGTGGTCACTCGGAGTGTGGACTGGGGAAATGTTCGTCCCGAATGGGGGCTATCCAGCAACTCCGCTTTCATCCTGGGAAGACGGACGCTGACCAGGGGCCTCGATCTGGGCGGACGCGTTTTCTTGCATTCCTACGATCCGCGGGCAGACACAAGCGGTGACATTCTCGAAGCCCTGATGAATGCCCCGCTGGTCGTGGCCCAGTGGATCAGCATGGAGTACTACTTCTCCGCCGTTGATCCCCAGGTCTACGGGAGCGGGAGTAAAGTCACACACAACGTGGTTGCGGGTGTGGGCGTGATGCACGGAAGCCACGGTGACCTGCAGAGCGGGCTGCCATTGCAGAGCGTGAACGATGGCGGCAGACACTTCCATGAACCCGTACGCCTGCTGGCGATCATCGAGGCTCCCACGACTCGAATCTCCAACATCATCCAGAAGCACACGCTTCTGCAGCACCTGTTTCATAACCAGTGGGTCACGCTTGTCAGCGTCCATCCCGATACTGGCGAGTTTCTCCGATATCTCCCCGACTCCACCTGGGAACCGCATCGGTCGTAGCCGTGGCTCGATCCGCGCACGAGCCCCCCGGCAAACCCCGAATTGTCAGGCACAGCCATGAAGCACAGCTTCTATCACCCGCTGATGATCAAGACGCTTGGGTTGTTCCTCACCTGGCTGCTTCTGACCTCGAGTTTCGAGTGGCCGCATGTGGCCGTGGGGCTTGTTGCGGCCCTGGGAGTCGCCTGGCTCAACACCGACCGTTCCGCATCCTGCACCTCGATCCACCCGTTGCGACTTGCCTGGTATTTCCCATGGCTGATCGGCCGCATGCTCAAGAGCGGCCTCCATCTGTCTGCCCTGATTCTGCATCCGGCCCTTCCCATCGACCCCCGGATGATTCGCCATCGTACGAACCTGCGAGGAGACTCTGGCATCGTCCTGCTGGGGAATTCCATCACGCTGACCCCCGGCACCCTGACCGTGGAAGTGGATGGCCAGAATCTGCTGGTGCATGCCATCGATGACAAGTCGGCCGAAGACCTCCGCGGGCTGCACTTCGACCGGAAGATTGCACGCGTGTTTGGCGACAGGGAAGGCATGCAATGAACGAGTTCTTTCTGGTCGTCCTGATCTCAATCACGCTGCTGATCGGCGCGTACCTGTACCGGGTTCTTCGGGGTCCAACAGTTTTTGACCGGGTGTTGGGACTGAACGGAATCTCCACCAAGGCCATCATTCTGCTGGTTGTGATTGGGACCGTATTCAACCGAGTGGAGGTGTTCGTCGACATAGCAACCGGCTATGCGCTTGTGAACTTGCTGGGATCACTGGCCATCGCAAAGTTCCTGGAGAAAAGAGGGGAGTGTGTTGATGTCGCTGAGTGAATACCCCGAGGTGGCACAACTGCTGATTTCAACCCTGGCGGCTGGGTTGATATTGGCCGGCCTGTTTTTCCTGTTCGTGGCGGCGCTCGGCGTACTCCGCCTGCCCGACGTGTTTAACAGGGCCCACGCGGTTTCGCTGACGGATTCGCTGGGTGCTTTGTTCCTGTTGAGCGGCCTGGCTCTGTACCAGGGGTTCAGCACCAATCTGGTCAGGATCGTGATCGTCATGATTCTCCTGTGTCTGCTCAACCCGGTGATCGCTCACGCGACGGTTCGATCCGCAATGCGGTCTGGCGTCGAAGCCTGGACACGAGAGGACTCATGACTCTTTGGTTCGAGATACTGCTGTTGATTTTG
>DPVW01000033.1:2130-3375 GCA_003529325.1 Candidatus Latescibacterota bacterium
CAAGGACCTGATCAGCGCGGTGCTTATCCTCGGCTCCTACAGCTTCCTGCTTGCACTGGTCTGGGCGTGGCTTGGGGCCGTGGACGTGGCCTTTGTCGAGGCTGTCGTGGGGTCGGGATTGGCGACGATCTTTTTTCTACTGACCCTCTTCGGCACCGCGCCGAAGGACACTCACCTAAGACGTTCCGCTCCTCCCCGCCTTGCGTTGCTCGGTCTGCCCGTGCTCGGGCTGTTGTTGCTGTACGCTGCGGAGGATCTTCCCAGATTCAACGATCCGGCTTCGCCGGCCAGCGTCCATGTTTCCCCCGACTATCTCAGAAACAGCCTGGAGGACACCGAAACACCCAATGTCGTGACAGCGGTCCTGATGGACTATCGCGCATTCGACACCCTGATCGAAACCGCCGTCATCTTCACTGCCGGTGTCGCCTGCGTGTTGCTGTTGGGGAGGAAACGCGAATGATCGCTGCCCACGACAGTCTCATCGTTCGGACGATGGCCCGGTTGCTGATTCCGCTGATCCAGTTATTTGCGGTGTACGTCCTGGTCTTTGGTCAATACGGACCCGGTGGCGGGTTTGTCGGCGGTGTCATGCTCGGCACAAGCCTGATCCTGGGGATTCTCGTGTTCGGCCCCGAGGAGTCTCCGTGCCGGCTGGCGAATAAGGTGGTGCACGGTGACGGGATCGGCTTGATGATCTTCGCCGGGGTCGGCGGCCTGTGCCTGATCGGGGGCGGCGAGTTCCTGAACTACTCGGACCTCGAGATCCCATGGGTCACGACCGATTCACGCCGGCGTTTTCTGGGGATCCTGATGACACAGATCGGCGTCGCTGTCGATGTCGCCGTGACCGCAATCTCAATCGTCTTCAGTTTGTCGTCAAGCGACGAAAGCGAGCAGCCAGATGATTGAGCACATCGTGGCCTGGCTTGAAAGGCCCAACTTCATCGCCTTTGTGATTCTCTTCCTCTGGGGCATGTTCATCATGGTCGCCCACGCGAACCTGGTGAAAAAGCTCATTGGAATGTACCTGGTTCAGGCCAGCGTGATCTTCCTGCTTGTCACGATCAGCGCTAAGAGCCAGGCAACGGTTCCCATTCTGCAGGGAACCGACGCGGTTCAGTCCGAATCGCCCACGATCGATCCTGACCAATACAGCAATCCATTGCCGCATGTGCTCACGTTGACAGCCATCGTTGTCCAGGTCGCCACCCTGGGTGTCTCCCTGGCGCTGGTCACGGCGAT
>DPVW01000296.1 GCA_003529325.1 Candidatus Latescibacterota bacterium
GTCGAATAACCACTTTACCTCGTCGAGACTCAGACGAGGTAAAGTGGTTATTCGACTGGCATCTGGTGCGTGGCAACAATCTGCTCAACCCCCATGCTTTCTTCTACTCCATCGATGGTCGACGAGCCTGGGAAAGTGAACCGGATCTCGGACTGCACAATGTCTGGTGGCCCCACATCAGCCACCTGCTGCGCTACGCCGGGCGTATCAGTGGCTTGTTGGCGGATGCGGAGAGCGTCTGTCACATCGCCATCCTCGGTGATGACAAGTATCTGCCTTGGCGAGCAGCAGGCGCCCTGTTGCAGCAGCAGCGTGACTTCGCCTACTTGGCCATTGACGATCTCCTGACTGGGCGCCTGCAGAATGGACGTCTGCTCGTCGGTGGCGCCGGCTATCGCGCCGTCGTCGTCGATGGCGTTGTTGGCGGCGAGCCAGGGCCCTTGGCGGCGCGACTCGACGAACTTATGGCGGCGGGGGTCGTCGTTGTCCGCACGTGGGGTGACGGTGATGATCTGGGCACGCAACTGCATGCCGTGCCAGCCAACGTGACGCTGTCACCAGCCAACGACAGCTTGAGAGTCTGTCACCTGCGACGCGGCGGCCGAGACCTGTTCTACGTCGTCAACGAAGGGGAAGAGGAAATCGAGGCCACCATGGGGCTGCCTGCCTTCGGCGCTGTCGAAGCGTGGGATCTGGTGCAGCAACTGCGCACACCGGTATCAGCGACTGCAGCCGGTGACGGAGTTGAGATCCCCCTCCGACTGCCGCGACGGGAGAGCCTGGTTTTCGCCGTGGATCCCACTGGCCGGCCCCTTGAGACCGCACGTGACCTGGAGCCTGCACAGATCATCGATATCAGCGATGATCTCTGGTCCGTCTACGCCCAAGATGGTGCATGTCATGAAGAACTCGGTCTTGGAGATTGGTCGCAGCATGACGGTTGCGCGTTATTCTCCGGGACACTGTCGTATCGGGCCTCCGTCAACATGCCGGCGGGGACTTTCGCGCTCGATCTCGGCCGTGTCGGCGACATCGCTGAGTGTCGCCTCGACGGTGCCGTCGTCGGCGTCAGCCTGTGGGCTCCCCACCTGATTCCCCTGCCTTGTATTGGCGAGGGGGAGCATGAGCTAGAGATTCATGTAACCAACAGCATGGCGAACGAATACGAAGGCGCGCAGTTGCCATCCGGTTTGTTCGGCCCCGTGCGTTTTCTCATCACACCCACCCCCCGAAAGGACCAGATCTCATGAACCTCGTTACCAGTGGCGACCGCGACCGCCGCGTCTTTGTCGGCGATCACACGCGTAAGGAGTTCCGCGAAAAGATCGAGGCCGGTACCATCGACGCCGCCATCGTACCTACGGCGGCGACGGAACAGCACAACGAACATCTGGAGATGATTCACGACACCCTGCACGCTACCTGGATGGCGGAGCAGGCAGCACTGCGTCTGTTTCCTCGCGTCGTCGTCACCTCCCCGGTCTCCGTCGGCGTTTCCGAACACTGGATGGCGCAGATCGGGACTCTGACGGTACGCCCTGAAATCTTCTGCGAATATGTCTTCGATGTGTGCAATTCGATGGTGCGGGCAGGCGTAAAGAATGTGCTCATCCTCAATGGCCATGGCGGCAACGTGAAGCCACTGATGCGCCGCATTTACGAATTCCGCGATCGCCTCGGCAGCGATGTGAATATCCGTTTCCAATCATATTGGGATGTCTACGATCCCGCCCTGGTGCGGGAGACGATGGACAATGGTCGCCTGCCCGGTCACGCCGACGAGTATGAAACATCGACGATGCTCGTGCTCGCCCCGGAACGGGTGCATGCAGCAGACATCGACAACGACTCAGCTGCGCTGGGGACCAAGGCCAAGGGCGATCGCCTCATGGAGCCCGCCGTGGACGGTGTCGCGGCCGTGCTGGAAAAGATGATCGCTGGTGAAAAAATAGATCAACCACCGGTGACGTTCCGCTCCGAGGGCCGCTTACATATGATCTCGGGTGAGGAGGTCTGAGGGATAAGAAATCTACCTCAGGGGATCAGTACGACACCTAGGGCCTCCTGAGGGCGCTCCACGAGTTCGTCCACCGCCGTCGCGATCTCCTGTAGTGGCAGACGATGGGTGATCAACTCGGCGACATGGAGACGACCGTCAGCGACGGCGCGCAGAGACTCTGTCAGATTTCGGCGTGTCGGCCATTCGACGAAGACGGGAGGATAGGCGGCGCCGTGTTCCCAGGCCTCATCATGGTATCCTGGTCCTGTGCGCGCGGCGCTACGCACGTCGACGTTGCCGAGGGCGGCGGCAAATCCGTGTTCGATGCGGGCGCCCCCAACGATGACGATGCGCCCCATACTGTGAGTGTCGGGTGTTTTCTTCAGACTTGCGGCAATCTGTTTGAAGGCGGAGGTCCCATCCCCACCGAAGGCGATGACACCGAAATCCATACCGAACCCGCCTGATACCGATGCTGCCTGGGCGACGGGGTCTTCCCCCTCGGCGCCGACAACGGCTTCGACGCCACAGGCCGTGGCCCGGTCTCTGCGATCTGCGAGCCGATCGACACCCATCATGTGACAACCTGACAGCTGACCGAACTGGGCGGTGAGTTGGCCAACCAGGCCGAGGCCGACAACCATGCCATTTTCGCCGAAAACGGGTGCTGCCCGACGGATCGCATGGAGGGCTGTCGCCGCCAGATGCGCGAAGGCGGCGGACTCGAACTCCACACCATCAGGGATCGGCGCCGTCAGGTTGACGGGCACGTTGACGAGATCCGCGTGCTGTGCATAACCACCACCCATACAGGCGACAGGGTCGGTGACGCTCACATCTTCTACGCCCTCTCCCACGGTGGTGACGACGCCGGCATTGGCATAACCGAAGGGCCGTGGCGGCCTGTCCTGTGGTGCTTCCCGCTGCGCCCCGACACGTCCCAGTTCCGTTCCCGGGCTGATCAACGAGGCGCGCACCTCGACCTGGACCTGACCCGGGCCAGGGGGAAGCAGTTCCTCCTCGATCAGCACGCCTACACCCGCTCCATCGATACCTGCCACCCGTCGCTTTGCCATTGCCAGCACTCCTGTTTCTTGGCTTTTGAGAAGCCCCGAAGCTAACCGCACCGTGGATCGTCGGCCAGGGACTAATCCGTCTTCTCTTGATGGTTGCCGGACAGACGGGTTTCGTTATCTTTGGCTGCCGGCATCCTTCCCTCCAGCAGCAGACTGCCAGCCTCCTTGACGACCATTATCGCAGCCATCGCCGTTGCCTTGTTTCTGCTCTGGGGTGGAATCGCCGGCCTCTTGCATCTCGTCGAACTCTTCGAGCGCAAACACGTGATCGCCCTCGGCGCTTACACCACGCTTGTGGCGGGCCTGGTGATGGGTCTGGTGCTGTTCAACTCCCACGAACGGCAGAAGGAACATCAGCGTGTCCTGCAGGATCAGATGACAGCCTTCAGCAAGCGGCTGTCAGACCTCAGTGAACGTCTCATCAGTCAATTGGCCGAAAAGGCGGATCTGACGGCGAGCGAGTTTGAGATTCGCGCCAACCTGCAGACGGAGCGGGCAAACCACGAAAATACGCGTCGGCAGCTGGCCGAAACCGAACGCGAAAAGGGCCAGACACGCGCCACCCTCGACCGGGAACGCAAGTCTCGGCTGGCCTACCAGGAGGCGACAGATCGCAAGCTTGACGAGCGTTTCGCTCAACAAGACGAACGCCAGCTGGCCATTCGCGACTTTCTCGACGTCCATCAGCGTGCCGTGCAGGGGATCCTGAAACGATTAGCAAGCGTCCAGGATGATATAACAAAGGCCAACATAAAGGCTGGTGAGATCGCCTCGAGCCAGACCAAACTGCTCAGTCAAGTGACGGCGGCCCGCGCCGTCAGCGATGTAAACGCGCAGCAGATCGAGGCCCTCGCCCGCAGCCAGGCCGCTCTCTACGACGATCTCGTGCGCACGATGGCGCAGGTCGACAGTCTTTACTCATGGAAGAAGAAGTAGTGGAAGGAGAATGTAGTCGCATGCCCCAAAGAATCACCCAGACCCGGAATCGGGTTCTGCGCCCAACCCCGCTCACCTCGCTGGCGACATTTGCCGCCGCCTGCGCTGTTCTATTTACCAGCGCCTGTGGCCCCACCGAGGAAGAGTTGGCACTGGTAGCCTTGACCGAAGACCTGGCGTCAGCGAATACGGCCATCGACTCGTTGAACTACACCGTCGAGTCGTCGAATCTGCTCATCGACGAGATGCGCTCCCGTGTCGATTCACTGCAATACGTTGATCAGAAGCTCCTCGAGTCGGTGCAACGGCTGAATCGCGAGGTCCGACAGTGGCAGGAATTGGCGGGCGAGCAGAAGCGGATGAATGCCCAGCTCACCGACGAGATCGAGCGTATGAAGCGCGACAAGCAGAGCGACCAGCGCTCGATTGCCCGCTTGCGCGGACAGGCGGACAGCATCAACACAGCGCTGCTCGACGCCCACACCAGCATCCGCCGTCAGGAAGACCACATCAAGCGCATGGAGCTCGATCTGAGCCAGTCGCTGGACGAGGTCGCCGCCCTGCGTCAGGCGGAGACCTCTGTTCGTGTCTATGCCGCCACGGAAGACTTCCTGAAGGAAAATGGCTACCTCGACACGGACCGTATTTTTGGCCGTGCCTTCAGAAAATCCTACAAACTCATAAAACGCCTCGACCCCACCGATCCACGCGTACAACTGGCCCCACTCGGTGAACCACTACGCCTGGAGGGCGAAGTCGACACCTACGTGGACCGCTTTGGAACACTCAAAAAGGGCAAGAGCTACACCTCGAGCAAAAGCGAAGGCGGTGTCGAAGTAATCTTCACCGACGACCTGCTCGGCGGCTCCGACGTCCTGGTGGTGCTGAAGGAGTAACAACTCAACCCACTACACGAATAGAATACCGATCAAAGAAATAGGGGGCTCCCGAATTGGGAGCCCCCTATTTCTCGCAATCTGCTCACCAACCATGCATATAGACCGCGGTACGAACCTTGTTGCCCGCCCCGTCTGTCGATAGCAGCGAATCGGCAAGGGCTGCGTGGCGCACGACGGTTTCGCGGCTCCCCCCCTTGTTGATCAGGTGCAACTCGGTCTCAGGCTCGGCAACCAATCCCGCCAGCCGCCGCCGCAAGCTCCATTCGTTGAGTTCGAAATCCACCGCGATGCCATCCACGGAGAGACCGAAACCGTGCTCGGTGTAAACGACGACGAGAGCTCCCTCTTCGGGGTCGTGCTGGTGCACACGCCACACGGGACTGGCGACATTGAGGATGAGGATCCCCAGGCAGAGCATGAGCATCATGATGCCCAGAAACAGCTCCTTGCTGACATCGTGCTCCTCCGGCTCCTCATCGACCTTCTGTAGAAAACCCATCTCTTCTTCTCCCCCTACTCGCCTGGCTCGTGGCGTGCGGCGAGCCAACTCGACTCAAGGGCTCCCAACCGTTGTACGAGGTGATCGGCGACCTTGCGTAATGGCAGGAAGGCGACGAGTGCGACAAGGGTCGTGCGGAAGGCGAGTACGAGACCTGTCGCCATCGAAGCCAGAACCTTGAAGGTCTCCGTCGCCTCGTTGATACGTCCGAGTTCTTCGGCCATCAACAGAATCCCAGCGACCGTGCCGAGGTAGCCGTAGAACGGCAAGCGTGACTGGTCTCGACGTGTGGTCAGTAGTGGCGTGCCAATGACGCCGACGATTTCGGTGAGCAGTTCGTCGTCCCGCGTCTTCAAATCGACGTAATGTCGGAAGCCGGATCGCAGGTCGGCGAGCCGCTCCAGACGACGCGCGCCGAGTGAGTCGGCTGGTGGGCGTGCCCCCCAAGCCTTCTCTTCACGTCGGATGAGGAGAAACAGTCGTAACAGAGAAAAGATCTGCAGGCCCACACTGGCCGCAACCAGCAGGTAGGAGGCTCGGCCGACCCATTCCACGGGATGAAAGCGCCCCGCATAAGAGAGGAAGTACAACACCAGAAAGCCGACGACGGCACCGGTAAGGGCACCGCAGATGACGGCCATGTGCGGCAGTCTCGGGGTTGAAATTCCGTAGGCGGACTCCGCCTCACGGAGTTTCCGTGCCCGCCAGAGAAAGCCCACACCGCCCGTGGCACCGCAGGCAAGGGTGAACAATACCGCCACGACAATAGACAATACATCCATAGGTTCTCTAAGCCTCCTCCACCCAATCTACGGCATGCCAGAGAAGCCACCCACGCCAGCCATGAATCCCCGTCCACGACGCCAGCAGGATGACGAGTCCTGCCATAAAAAGAAATGACGTGGAGGGAATTATTGTCACTGCCGATCCGCGGCTGCCGCCCGATCCCGCGGACTCTCCCGCCTCTCCACCTTCACCAACCCCGACCGCCCCCTGCTCATCAGGAGGACGGTAGTCGGCTTGACGATCGGCATGCCGGTCAGCCATCTTGCCCGCCGCCTCGCGCAGAGGGGCAGCGGCAGTGGCGGCGGCCATGCCTCGTAGTGCTCTGGCCTCTTGCAGAACGAGTTCCTGGTGTGACGCCGGAAGTTGTCGCGTCCAGCTCTGCAGCGCCGTTTCGATGGCGAGATCCGTTTCCTCCTCGAGAGGGCTCGCCTGGCCCAGGGTATAACCGAGTCCGGAGAAGAACGCACCGTTATGGAAGCGCAGATGAACGTCCAACCGCTGGGCCCCTGCAGACAGACGGGTCGAAAGTTCGCGGCGACGCTCCTGCAGACCCACGAGGCGAGCGATGGATTCGTGGAATTCCATCTTCCGATCCTGCACCCGAGTCAGCATGGCTGTCTCGGGCGTCTGCCGGACCGCACGAGAGACATCGGCGGCAGAGAACTGAACCTGGAGGTCGACATTGCCAAACAGCTGCGAACCCCACATGACCTGGGCCCCGGGCATATCGGGTTGTGTGTGAGCGTAGAAGATCTCCGTCGCTGCAGTGCCCTGTTGCGTTCCGGAGGCCACTTCCCAGCCTTGCCCCTCTGCCGTCGTCAGCACCGGTCTCAGCCCGGCACCATCCTCGACGTAGAGCCCCGCCATAAAGCCACTCTCCACACGATCCGTGTCCCAACACCTCGCCGTCAGCAGATTCTCCGACTGTAGATAGAGTTCGGGGATCTCAATTCGTGTCGGCGTCAGCCGTGTCTCACCCACAGGCGCGCCGTTGAGAAAGAGCTTGGCCTCGTCATCGGCCCAGATCAGCAATACGAGTCGCATGCCTTGTGGCAGGATGACGCCTGGCGTAATCGATGGATCCGCCAGGCGCGTCAGCCGTTCTGCGGAATAGAGTCGCACGAGGGTGTCGATCCTGGCGGCGACCTCGTTGTACTCCCGTCGCAGGGCAAGGGCGGCTGGCTGGGCCTCAAGCACCGCCACTGCAGCCAGCAGACTCAGCAGATGAACGAAAAGCCTCAGGGGACACCATCCTGGGCGCCACCGGTTGCGCCGCCGATCGGCACCTCGACCTTGGGGACCCGTTTGTTCATGTCGTTGTGTAGCACCTTGAGCTGGTCGATTCGATCCTCGATATCAACCTGCGCACTCACCGTTGGCGCCACAGAGGCTCGAACCCCCAGGTCCCCTATGTGGCGTTGCAGAGAAGCCAGCACCGATCGAGCTCTGACAGAATCGGCGAGATCCACGTAGGCCTGAAACAGCTTCACGTAGTCCTCTTGCTTGGCTCGATAGAAATCCATGCGCAACTGCAGAATGCGGATCCGCTCCTGCTCGTCGCTATCCTCAGGCTCCGGTGGTTCGGCAAGGGGCACCGGCTGCGGTGCGACGGGTACCTCGATTCCGGCTGCCCGTAATTCTGGGCCAGAGAATGCGCCAGAAATACCCAGACTTCCGCCTTGTAACGAAATTGTCGAACCGAAAGTTCGAAGCGCTGCGATGCCTCCGCATACTCCCCGGGCAGATAGGACAGGCGTCTGTCGACACCGAAACTCAGACCAACTCCCGATTCGATATAGACACCCTCGTTGAACAGGACGGACTCCGGGATGCGTAGCCGCTCATTCAGAAATTCGATCCCCGGCACCCGCTCCTGGGCTCCCGAAGCCATGAGCGAGCACAACGTGAGGAGTAAAATCGAGAAGCAGATCATACGGTATCTATCGGCATCGAAGCCGACGGACACGCTCCTTGCTAGAAGTTCGCTTTTGCCTGACCACCATCGACATTCAGACAGGCGCCAAGCACCCAGCTCGCCTTTGGTGAGGCGAGAAAAGCAACCGCGGCGGCGACCTCCTCGGGTGTGCCAAAGCGGCCGCCGGGGATGTTGTCCTCGACAAATTTGGCCATGGCTTCCGGATCGGCCTGCTGCCGACGCTCCCAGCTGCCCCCGGGGAAGATGATCGAGCCCGGAGCGACGCTGTTGACCCGCACCCCCTTTTTTGCGGCTTCGATGGCGAGATTTGATGTCATGCTGATCATGGCACTCTTGGCGGCATTGTAACTGATGGGACCACCATTTTCGCGGCCAAAGATACTGGACACATTGACGATACTGCCCCCGCCTGCCTCGAGGGCGGAGAAGGCGGCTCGGGAGACGCGCACGGCAGAGAAGAAACTCAGATCGAAAACATGCAACCATTCCTCGTCGGTGATCTCGGCAAAGGGGGTCCAGACGGAACCGCCCACATTGTTGACCAGCACGTGAATCTGCTCGCCAAAGCGGGCCTTGGCGGTGGCGACAAATCGTTCAGCGCCTGCCGACGCCGTTATATCACCAACATAGCTCTCTACCTCGACACCCAGGCCCCGAATCTGTTCCGCCGCTGCCTCCAAGGTAGTTGCCGTGCGGCCACAGATGCTCAGGTTCATGCCTTCGGCTGCCAGTGCCAGCGCGATACGGTTGCCGATGCCACGACTGGCGCCGGTCACCAGCGCCACCTTGCCATTCAATCCGAGGTCCACGTTGTGTCTCCTTCAATAGGTTTGATACGAGCGATCAAGTGTGCGACAGGGCACCAGGGTTGATGACGAGCAACGCCACGATGTAGATGATGCACATGGACAAGAGCACGTATCCTTTCCACGGCTCGAATCGGTGTCTGAAGCGCATCAGCCCGAGCATGGTAAAGACGATGATGAGCATCGACGGAAACATGAAGTGTATGACGTCCTTGGGTACTGTCAGATCCTGCACCATCGCCGAGGCCCCGGCGATCCAGCAGATATTCAGGATGTCGGCGCCGAGGATATTGCCCACCGCCAGGCCACCTTGCGACTTTCGTGCTGCCACCACACAGGTGGCGATTTCCGGGATCGACGTGCCCAGCGCGATGACGACGAGTGAGATGATGACATCCGATACCCCCGCTGCGGCGGCTACTGCTGGTGCAGCCTTGACGATGGCCTCGCTGCTGAGAAGCACACCGAGCAGACCGATGCCGAGCAAACCCATCGTCTGCGCCCACGACCTCGGTTCTGTGTCAAAATCGACCTCTTCGGTCATGACGGGGTGGCCACGCCGCTGTTCGCAGTAAGCGTACCCAAGATAAGCGAAGAACCCGCACACCAGCACTGCACCTTCACCCCGAGAGAGCGTGCCGTCGGCACACATCCAGTAGGCACCGACATGGGCGCAGATGAGAAAGAGTGCCGCCGACCGCAGGATGATGCGATCGATGATGACGACCACCGGCGACAACATTGCCACCAGTGGCAGGGCGATGCCGTCGTCGTAGATGACGGAACCCACCGCGTTGCCCAGGGCGATCTCCGCATTTCCACTCAGGGCTGCCCGCACCGAAACGGCCAGTTCCGGTGCCGTCGTGCCGATGCTGACGATGACGATACCGATGAGAATCGGCGGCAATCGCAGCCTGCGCGCCAGATCGGCGGCGCCATCGACCATCCAGTCAGCGCACTTCACCAGCAGTGCGAAGGCGACCAGCAACAGGATCAGCGCGCCACCAACGCCCTGAGAGACGAGCCAATCCATCTGGGCAACAAGCCATGCCATAAGTTACATGCGCCTAGTCGAGGTAACTATCCAGCAGGCGGCTGGCATTTTTGCAGGTGATGCGGGCGAATACGTCTTCCGGCAGCTGCAGTTGAGTGAGGTGGTCCATGAGGCGGCTGTCGAAGTAGTCGCGTCCAAAGAGTAGGCGTGCGGAAAACTCGATCAGAAAATCACGGCCAAAGTCGCGATCACGGGCAATTGCGCGCAATCCAGAACCAGCCGACAGATCGGCATAGAGATTGGGATAGGTTCGCAACATCTCTGACACCCGGCCACCAGGTAGTACCGAGCCTTCAGGATAGGCTTCGGTGCGATGACGATCGTCAGCCGAGATGTGGGCCCAGAAGCCGGGGGCATGCCCGATGAAGACGGTTTCCGGGCATGCGGTGACGGCTCGCTCGAAGGCGTCGAGACTGCCCCCATACCAGTAGTGCGGACGTGGGTAGCGGCCGCTGCCGTGGGCGATGGGATAGTCGAGATGAATCGTGATGGGTAGACGCATTTCACCGCAGGCATGATACAGATCGAGTGCATCCGGGTCATCGAATGTCACACGCGCCTTCAACTCGCTCGCAAGTCGAACGCCGTGAATCTCCACCGCCGCCCGCAGACGATCGATGGCGTCCGGGCGCTTGGGATGCGGCATGTAACCAAGGACGAAACGATCGGGCGCCTGGCGCCCCACTTCGAGCACATCCGCCAGGGGGATTCCCACACCCGTCGGCGGCAGCACATTGTGGTAGGATGGCGAGTACTCATCCTCAGGGACCTCCCACGAGAACAGCCAGGTCTGGTCGATCCCATGTTCGTCCATGTTGGCCAGGATACGCCGGGCGTCGTGGCCATGCCAGTTTGGATGGTTGTGTGCGTCGATGATCATATTCGCGGCACGAACCTATCCCGGAGGGGAAAAAGTGTCAAGAAAGCACGATG
>DPVW01000229.1 GCA_003529325.1 Candidatus Latescibacterota bacterium
ATCGACGTGCCCGGACACGTGTCATGGCTGCCAGGTGGCACGCAACTCAATGGTGGACGTCTCGGTGTCATGGTGCCGGTGTCGGTGGGCCAGGCGCTGGGCAAACGCGCCCGCCGTGACGATGGCGCCTGGGTCATCACCCACTGCGGTGATGCGGGGTGGATCTCCGGCCAGGCGCTCAATGGATTCAATGGCGCCGATGTGGGTCGTGCGCCGGTGACCTTCATCATGCACCGCAATGGTATCCAGCTGTCCGGCGCTACGCACGCCGTCATGGACAAAGACCCGCGGCCGATCATCGAATCACTTGGGATACGTATTCTCGAGATCCCGACGTTGCACGACACGGCTGCTCTCTATGCCGCCTACCGCGAAGGCTGGCGCCTCGCTCAGGAGGGCACGCCGAATCTGATCTACCCAACCGGTTACCGATCGAGTCAGCAGCAGGGCGTCATCGATCTGAGCTGGTTTGCCGACAAGTATGGGATCCGGCCCCGCGTCGAGGCCTTGGCGGCCAGTAACGGCGTGTCCATGGACCGCCCCGTGTGGGTGCCTGGGTCGCTGATGAGTTACGGCGATGAGGGCCCGATGACGGAATGTGTGTTCCTCGTCAACGCTCTACCCGGGGGCGCGGGTCACCACGATGGGCACATGAAAGATCGCGACGAGGCGGCGGTCCTGGCCGAGCCGATGATGCAGCTGTCCGCCGCGCAACGGGCCGTACTCGACGGCTTGCGCAAAGCGTCGCCACGTACGGTGGTGACCCGGGCGCGTCCGGCGACGGGTAGTGACAACTTGAAGTTGACATCGGCGCAATTGCAAGCGGTAAAATTGCCTGATGCCGGGGATAGTACGAGCGCCCGTGGGGGATCGGAAGCAGCGTATGCGGCGGTGGCCGGTGCCCACGCCGATGCGGTGTTCATCGTCAGCTGTGATCTGGATGCATCGACCAAGCTGGGCAAGGCGCGGGCATTGATCGCCGCCGATCACGCGCTGGAGATGAGCATCGAGGAACAGGCGGCGGCACTGATCGCCGATGGTCTGGCCATGAGTTCGCGCCAACCGAGTCTGAATGTGGTCTCCACCTTCGCCGCCTTCTTCGAAGGCATCGCCCGCGAGGGCTACGACCTGTGGCGCTACCAGCGCAATTTGACGGGGGTCAACGAAGGGCTCAACGTCACCTTCCACGTATCGCACGTCGGTGCCTGCACGGGGCGTGATCACTTTTCCGGATGGGGTTTGGACTGGATCAATATCGGCCTTACCTATCTGCCCTATCTGCATCGTTTCTACGCCCCCGCCGACGCTCGGGCAGCCTTTCTTGCCGTCGTCGATGGGGCAGCGCACTACGGTGGCCACATCATCGGCATCCCGCGCGACAATCTGCCCGTGCTGGCAAAGCAGGATGGTTCCGGTGCGCTGTGGGAGGCGACAGATGGCTGGGAGTCAGTGACGACTTTCCGCACCTATGCAGGCGCGGAGCGTGCCATTCTGGCTTTTGGCGCACCCGTCTTTCTCGCTGAGGACGCGGCGGCGAAGCTGGCAAAAAAGGGTGTGCCCACCGATGTGCACATCATCAACGGACTGCCCCTCGAGCCCAAGCAGCTGGAGAAACTGCTGGCACCCTACCCAGCGGGTGTCGTCACCATTGAAGATGGTTTTATCGGCACTGAATACACCGGCGTGCGCGGGTTTGCCGGCCTGGTCGCCAGCAAGGCTGCCGACGCCTGCCTGCCGGTAGCACATGTAGGTATCACCGATCCGACGACGGCCCCCGCAGACGGACACATGGAGACATGGAATCACTTTGGAATCACCAGCGCTGCGCTGGTGAAGGCCGTCCAGAACCTGTAACTGTAACACAGGCACAAGGAGAGAAGATTGAAGATCTTGAAGAGGTTGACAACGACCCTGCTCGCCGGTGTTGTGATCGCCGGTTGCGGCAATGGTGACTCCGCCAATGCGGCTGACGCCGCCGCCACCGCCGCCGAGGCGAAAAAGGTAACCGACGTGTTGATGAACAAAGACAGTCCCGAGATGAAGAAGCAGGGGCCCGACAAGTACAAGGCCCGTTTTGAAACCGCCAAGGGTGCCTTCGTCATCGAGGTGGAGCGCAAGCTGTCCCCACGCGGCGCCGACAGATTCTACAATCTGGTCAACAATGGCTACTACGACGGCGTTAAGTTTTTCCGAGTCGTACACGGCTTCGTCGTGCAGTGGGGGATGCACGGTGATCCGGAGATCAATGCCATTTGGAGTGAGTCGAATATCATGGATGACCCCGTGGCGACGACGAATGCCAAGGGCACGATCACCTTCGCCAAGCCGTCGCAGCCGAATGCCCGATCGACACAGGTCTTCATCAACTATAAAGACAACGCCTTTCTCGACAAGATGGGTTTTCCACCCTTTGGACACGTCAGTGAAGGCATGGAAGTCGTGGAGGCTCTCAATGGTGAGTACAAAGACGGACCCACAGGCAAGCAGGGCGAGATTGCCGAGGGCGGCAATGCGTACCTGAACGAGACATTCCCCAACCTGGACACGATTCTCAGCGCCAAGATCGTCGACTGATCCAGCCACCAAATCGTACCTATTGCCTCGATCACATCGGCCCGGGTGCCGCCTCGCTGGCACTGTTTACGGCAGTGCTGTGGGGCGGCAATCAGGTGGCCATCAAGGTCGGCCTCGAAGGCCTGCCGCCATTGGCCATGGCGGTGGCACGTTTTGCCATCGGCTGGTCTGTCGTCGCCATCGCAGCCCTCATCACGCGCGAGCGTGTCGCTCTCGATCCGGGGGAGTGGCGCCCCCTCGCCGGTCTGTGTGCCATCTTCATCGTGCAGATCGCGACGCTGAACATCGGCACCCTGCACACTTCGGCGAGTCGCTCCATCGTCCTCATCTCCGCCTATCCATTCTTCACCGCCGCCTTCGCCCATCTGCTGATCCCCGGGGATCTGCTGACACGTCGTCAGGTGGCGGGCATGGTCCTGTCATTTTTCGGCATCGGTTTCATGTTTGCGGAGAGTTTCGCCTGGACAGCGACAGAGTACTTGTTCGGCGATGCCATCGTCCTGCTCAGCGCCGCCCTGCTGGGATTGCGGCAAGTCGTACTAAAACGCCTCGTCGCCGGAGCGCACCCGTACAAGGTGTTGTTTTGGCAGGCATTGATGAGTCTGCCCGTGTTCATCATCGGCAGTTGGGCATTGGAGGGGGGTATCGAACAATACACGTGGAGTTGGCGGGCGGCGGCGGGTGTCCTGTATCAGGGCGTCGTTGTCGCTGGCGCCTGTTTCATCATCCTCGTGTCGTTGCTGTCGAAACACAGTGCCGGCAAACTCGGCGTATTCGGTTTTGTCACCCCCGTCGTCGGTGTCGTACTGAGTATGTGGATCACGGGGGATGACGTCACCTTGGGTCTTGTGGGCAGCATGGCTCTGGTGGGCTCGGGTATTGTCGTGACGCAGACAATGGGCAAACCCGCTTGAGCCCAACCGGTAGAAGGTCGTGGCACGAGAAGGAAGAATGTATGTATGGTGTATAATTGTGTGTATACACACAATTCCGGAGTTAACGCCACGCGTACGAATGTGGTGCTGAAAGATGATCTGGTCCGGGAGGCAATGCAGTACACGTCGGTGCGGTCCAAGCGGGCACTGATCGAAGAAGCCTTGCAGACCTTCGTGGCCGTGAAGGCGCGCTACAGGATCGCCTGGGCGGTTTGACGCTACCTAGCAGCAGTGTCGATCTGTTGAGGGAGGAACGGCAGCGGCGGTGAATGGATTCGTTCTCGACACGAGTGTCGCCATCGCCTGGTACCTGCCGGAAACGTTCACGCCGGCGGCCCGAGTCTGGCAGCAGAAGCTGCTGGCAAGCCAAGTGGAGTTGGTCGTGCCAGGGCTCCACTACTGGGAATTCGCCAACGTGATGCGGACCTACGTCCGTCGCGGCGAGCTGGCCGAAGACCTGGCACACGAGGCGTACGCCGCTCACCTGGAGGCGCCACTGACCACTGTCGAGCCAGGCCGAAGTGGGATTCTGGCGTGTGCCTTGGAATATGATGCTACGGTGTACGACGCGGTCTACATCCGTCTGGCGCTGGCCGCGACGCGGGCCTGCTCACGGCGGAGCGATCGACCACACCCTGGGCAGTGAAGTTGGGAGACAGAGTGGTATCGGTTCGTTAACCGTAAGGAGTCGCACATGAAGATCACCGACATCGACACCATCATGATCGACTCGCCAGGCCGCAAGTGTACGATCGTCCGCGTGTTTACCGACGAAGGGCTGGTCGGCCTCGGTGAGCCAACCTACTCGAACAAGGAGCCCATCGTCTGTGCCGCCGTAGACAACATGCAGCTGGCGTTGGTGGGCGAAGATCCCGCCCGCATCGAGAACCTGTGGCACAAGCTCTTCTACGAGTCCTCCGTGAGCGGCATCTGGCGCATGGTGGGTCAGGTGTGGATGAGCGCTCTGAGCGGAATCGACCAGGCCCTGTGGGGGATCTCAAGGGCAAAGTCGCCGGGCTGCCCGTGGTCGATCTGCTCGGTGGTCGCTACCGCGATGCGGTGGAGGTCTACACCCACTTCGGCAATGCCACACCCGAGGCGGCGGCGCAGGCCGAAGAAAAAGTGCCGAGGGTTTCACGGGGCTGAAGAGCGGCCCCGTCACCAACAGCCGCAGCGGTCTGTGCCTGGATCC
>DPVW01000280.1:0-13838 GCA_003529325.1 Candidatus Latescibacterota bacterium
CAGCGGCGACTACGGCTGGCAGTTCGAAACCAGCATTCCTGGCGTCGTGAGCCTAGCGCCGGCAGACCAGGACACGATGGTTTCCGTCAGCACCGCGGGACTTTCTATAACCTTTGGTAGTGGTGTTGATGAGCGCGCTCTGGCCGAAGATGGCAGTGTCCGGCTCTTCGTCGAAGGGGCCGAGGCCGCCTTGACGGCTCTGCTGTATGACAATGGCACCCATGCCCTTGGTTTCATGCCAGCCGACGGACTGAGACCAGGAACGTCCTACCGCGTGCAGATCTCCTCCGACGTGCTTGGCCCGCTTGCCGATGAGGATGTGATCTGGACCTTTGCTACCTTGGCTCCCACAGTGGCTGCTACGGACCCTGCGGACGGCGCCTCGATCGGTGTTGAAAGCCGCCGGTTGCAGGTGCGCTTTACCAGCGCTGTCGCACCGACGGCGATCCACCCACGCAACTTCCGTTTGAGCCAGGCGGGCACCCCTCTGCAGTTGGATAAGGGTGAATTTCTCTACGATGACGAATCCTTCACTGTCAGCCTGCCCCCCGTCACCCTGGTCTCCGGCAGCGAGTATCGTCTCGTCATTCTTTCCCGCGTCGGTGGCCCGCGGGCGCCAAATCCCGAGACCGTCATCTCATTTACGACCCAGGTCCCCGCCGTCCTCAGTACGCTTCCTGCGGATGGCACCGAGGGCATCTCAACGGCACAAGCGGCGTTGCAGGCAACCTTCTCCGGACCGATCGCCCAGCGCGACAGCCGTGGATTTTCCCTGCGTGCGCGTCGACTCGCCAACATGCTCACCGATGGCGAACCTGTGCCATTCGAAATTGTACCCATCACAGGCTTCGGTACCGATTCCAGCCTGACGGTGGTCAACTTCGCGCCTGCAGGCGGTCTGCATGACTTCACCGAATACGAAGTCACCATCGGCGCCCGGGTCTTCGGCGACCTTGGGGACGAGGCCTTTTCCTGGCGTTTCAGCACTGCTGCCCGACTTGAGGATGCCGCCGCGGGTGGCACCGTCACCAGCCCCGACCGCGCTGTCGAACTCTACCTGCCGCCGAATGCCCTGACCTCGAGCGCGCCAGAGATCCGTATCGCACCCGTCGCTGCCGACGGGGCGGGCAAGCCGGCCTCGTTGGCGCAGAGCAACGTGCAGGTCGGTCGCGCATTTCTGATCGACGCTTCTCAGGACAGACTGCGCAAGCCGGCAACCCTGACCTTGCGTTACACCAGCGACGAAATCGGCGGTGCCGATCCGTCTCGACTTGGCATCTTCACCCTCGAGGGGGAGAGGTGGAATCGCATCGGCGGGACAGTAACTGTCGCGGATCAGGCGGTCCGGACCTCGGTCGATGAATTGGGCGTCTTTGCCCTCTTCGAAGACCTCGCTGCCGGCGTCGGCAGCACCGGCCTCAGCGACGTCGACTGCCAACCACGGGCCTTCAGCCCTGCCGGTGGCAGTCTGCGCGAGGCGACGGATATTTCCTTCGAGCTCTCGGGTCCTGCGAATGTGACCGTGCGGGTCTACAATGCGGCGGGACGACTCGAACGCATCGTCGCCCGAGATCTGCCGATGGCCCCTGGTCGCAACTCGTTGCCATGGAATGGCCGCGATGAGGACAGTAAGTTGGTCGCCTCCGGTTTGTACGTCGTCGTCATCAGCGCAGGCAGCGCGCAGGCGGAGAAGATCGTGGCGGTGGTGAGGTGACATGAACCGGGGAACAAACTCTTTGCGAATCCTGTTGACGAAGACGGTCTGCGCGACGGTTCTGGTCGCCGGCCTGCCGACGATGGCGGCGGCGCAATTCGTTGATGTCAGCACCGCAGCGGGGGCGACCAACTCCGGCCAGTATAGCACAAATCTGGCCTGGGGCGACTACGACGCGGATGGCGACATCGATCTGTACACCACCAACTGGGGCACCGCGCAGCAGTTGCCACCAAATCGACTCTACCGCAACGATACGTCCGCCGGAACCGTGGCCATGGTGGATGTGGCACCAGAACTGGGCGTCGCCAACGACCGCAACAGTGTCGCTGCCGCCTGGGCCGATTACGACAATGACGGGGATCTCGACCTCTACGTCGCCGATTTCTTCGAGCAGGACTTTCTCTACCAGGGAGATGGTGGTCAATCCTTCACCGAGGTCGGTCGCGCCCAACAGATGGTGAATCTGATCAAACTGGGTAGCGTCTTCGCCGCAGGTTGGGGTGACTACGACAACGACGGCTTCCTCGATCTCTATCTGGGCAAGTATTACCACGACAATGAACTCTACCACAACACCGGCGACGGCTTGCTCGAGCCCGTCTTCGACCTCGGTGTGGGCGACCGACGAGACAGCAATGGCCTCTCCTGGGTCGACTACGACAATGACGGCGATCTCGACCTCTTTGTCGTCAACCGCGAGCAGGAGAATGCGCTGTTTCGCAACGACCTGAACTCGGACCAGGGTCTGTTCACCGAGATCGCCTGCGCCCTGTCTCTTGCGGACGCCGAGATCGGCCAGTCGCCACGGTGGGCGGATTACGACAACGATGGTGACCTCGACCTCTATGTCGCCAACGTGGGGGCCAACGCACTCTATCGCAACGACGGTGGCGACACCTTCGTCGATGTTGCCGCAACCGCCGACGTCTCCGTACCAAGTTCAGGGTGGATCACCGCCATGGTCGCCTGGGCAGATGTCAATGGCGACGGCTACCTCGACCTCTATCTGGCCAACGGCGCCGATCGCCAGCGGCAGTCCGATGTGCTCGTCACCGGTTCGGCGACTGGCGTATTCGCTGATTCGACTGGCAACGCCGGTCTGCCGACGTCGGTCTCCGCCCATCTGTCAGCCGCATTTGCTGACGTCGACAGCAACGGCACGCCTGACCTGTATGTCACCGATGGCTGGGGTCTGGGCAATCGGCTGTATCAGAATACCGCGGCGGATTCTCTCTTTCTACGCGTCGTCGTGCGTGGCAAGGGCGCCGCCGCCGGTGGCGCCAATCTGTACGGTTATGGCGCCAGGGTACACCTGATCGACGCAGTATCGAACGACACCGTCGCTTTCCAGCAGGTGTTGCCGCCCATGGCGGTACCCCGCACCGTGACCTCCGACGACGGTGTGACCGCTGGTGGTGCCGAGATCATTTTTGGCGCACCGGCTGGGGCCTACAACGTCTCGGTGCTATTTCCGGGCAATGCACAGGCTGGCATCGGCCCCAACGTCAGAGGGGGCGACGTCGTCGTCATCGACGAGCCATGATTTGCGGCGTAAGTAAAATTCATGGAATGCGAGCGTGCCTGCTCGTGCTGATGCTGGCTGTGAGCATGGATGCTGGTGCGGCCTCTCGCCAGACCGACGTGGGGGTGCGCGCCATCGGCATGGGGGGCGCTTTTTCCGCCATCGGTTCCGACGCGACGGCCATCCGCTGGAATCCTGCCGCCATCGCCGCACTGCAGCGCCAGGAGATCGACGGTGCCTATGCCGACCGCTTCGGCCTTGGTCTTGGCGAGTCCTATCTGGCCTATGTCCTGCCTGTCACCGAACGTCACGCTGTCGGTCTGGACTGGTTCCACCGCGGCTTCGACGATGTCACGGGTGGGTTGGGATTACAGTCATCGCAGAATATGCTCAGCTTGGCCTACGGCTATCGCAATGGCATCGCGCCTCTGCAGCCCCTGCTCGGCAATGCCTCCATTGGCATCGCCGCCAAGTGGCTCTCCCAGGACGCTGAACTCGATGGCCGCTCCGTCATGTCCGCGTCGGGGTTGGGTTTTGATGTGGGCCTGCTCTATCCCCTGCCGCATGGTCTGCGCTTCGGCTTCGCCATCCAGGACGTGGGTGGCACATCGGTAGAACACAACAGCGGCCTCAACGAGACGATCTACGACAGCCGCTGGCGCGCCGGTCTGGCTTGGAAGCCCGTGGATGGACTCACCGTCGCCACCGATGTCGACGACCATCTGCGTTTCGGCGCCGAGTATTGGGTCCAGGGTCTGTTGGCACTGCGCGCTGGGTTACGCTCCGAACTCGACAGTCCCGACAGTGGTGCGGATGCGATGACGACGAGCTTCGGGCTGGGGGTGAAATATCGTTTCGCTCAGATCGACTATGCCTACGAGCACCATCCTGTGCTCGACGCCACCCACTACACCTCGCTGTCGCTCGCCTACAACCCGCGGGTCATTACCATCAAGGACGCCACGGTGCGGCCGAACCCGGTCTTCCGCTCCCTTTATCCGCACTACCAAGAGCAGAACGAATTTTTCGACGTTGTTTTGACCAATTCGGCGCCACAACCCATCGAAGTCACCGTCGGCCTGTTCCTGCCGCGGGTCATGAGCGTGCCCCACACCGAGTCGATCGTCCTGCCTCCGCAGAGCTCCGAGAAATACGCCTTCTCAGTGACCTTCGACGGTGACTTGTTCAACCAGCCGGACGCATACTACGATCACTTCGTCACGCCCGTCATCTCCGTCACCTATACCCGCGACCGACGGGATCAGCGCGTCGAAAAACAGCTCGAACGCGTCTACATCGCCGGCAAGGGCAAGCTCAGCTGGAATGTCGAGGGCATGGCTGCCGCCTTCGTCACACCCTCCGACCTCGCCGTCGCCGGTCTCGCTCGCGGTCTCGTACAACGTTATGACGATGTCTTGTCGAGCAAGTTCAACCATTCGAACATCGGCAAAGCGGCGATCCTCTTCGACGCGCTGGGTATGTATCGGCTCAGCTATCAGGCGGACCAGAAGACCCCCTTCGCCAGCATCTCCGACGACAAGACGATCTTCGACACGGTGCAGTATCCGAGTGAGTTGCTCGCCAAGGCAGAGGGCGTCGATGTCAAGATCGGCGATTGCGATGATCTCACCGTGCTCTACGCTTCGTTGCTGGAAAATCTGAGCATTGACACCGCCTTCCTGGAAGCCAACGACCCGGGTGCTGGCCATATCTACCTGATGTTCGATTCCCGGGTCCCCCTCGATCGTGCCGAGGATTACTTCGTCACCCCCGCCGAATACGTCGAATGGAAAGGGCGTATCTGGATTCCGGTGGAAACGACGATGTATGGCTTCACCTTCGCCGACGCCTGGCGCCAGGGCGTTAACGAGTACAAACGGCTGAAACCCCGCGGACTGATCGACGAGGTCGATGTCCAGCAGTGGATGCAGATGTACAAGGCCCCCGTGTTGCCCGCCCAGGATGTCGTCTTACCCGCTCAGGACAAGGTCGATAGTCTGCTGGCGCGTGATCTCGAGTTCTTCGACCGACGCACCGACGAGATCGCCCTTGGTTCGGCGGCCTCTCTGGATACACCGGACGGGGCGTACGATGCGGGTGTCGCCTACCTGCGAGCCGACCATCCGGAGAAGGCGGCGGCCATGTTCGAGCGCACCCTGGGAATGCGACCGGATCACGCCGATGCGCTGAATGCCCAGGGTGTCATCGCCACCCGCCGGGGTGACTACGACGAGGCCCTCGAGTTCTACCGCCGCTCACTGGTGGTGGATGAAAACACCGGCGTGCGCATGAATATCGCCCTCACCTATTACCTCAATGGGGAACGGGAGCGCGCCGATGCCTATTTCGATGAAGTCGTCTCCCTCGACGAGAGTTATGGTGAGCTCTTCGACTTCCTTGCCTCGGTGGGGGATGCGGAACAGTATTACGAGATCGGCGTCAGTTATCTGCGCCAGTTACGCCTGGAGCAGGCCCTCGAACAGTTCGACCTCGCCATCTCCGCGGACGGGGCGTTTGCGGACGCGCAGAATGCGCGTGGCGTGGTCCTGGCACGCCAGGGGCGTGCCGACGAGGCTTTGCCCGCCTTTGAGAACGCGGCGCAGTTGCAGCCCGATCAACTCGGCTTCCGCCTGAATGTCGCTCTCGCCCACCACCTGATGGGCAATTACGAGAGCGCCGACGTCCTCTACCGCCAGGTGGTCTCGCAGGACGACAGTTACGCCGGTCTCTACGACTTCCTCGCCGCCACCGAGACGGCGGAGGAGAGTTATCGGATCGCCACCGGATACATGCAGCAGCAGTTGTGGGACAAGGCGATGGAGCGCCTCGACGATGCCCTTGGCGCCGATCCGCAGATGGCGACAGCCTATAACGCCCGCGGCGTCGTGCTGACCCATCTCGGCGACTACGATGAGGCCTTCCTGAATTTCGAGCGCGCCGAAGAGCTGGCACCCACGGACGCCGGTATCCGCCTGAACATGGCCATCGTCAGGCACCTGCAGGGACGACGCCACGAGGCCAACGTCATCTACCGGCAATTGGTGGACATGGAGCCCTCCTACGAAGGTTATCTTGATATCTTCGAGGAGAATGAGTAACAGTTAGTCGTGTGACACGGATCACGGCGGCAATGTGACCGAACGTGATACAGATCATGGTGCCGCACTCAGGAGTCGCCGATGTTTAGACTACGTAGTGGAACGCAGCGCACCCCGCGCTGCAACTTCGAACACGAACAGGGAGAGCACATGATGAACGCGCCGAAATGGACTTACGCTCTGGCGTTGCTCGCTCTGGTGGCCGTGCCGGTGGTGGCGCAAGAGGCGGCGGAGCCCAGCACGCAGGCCAGTGCACAGACGCAGAGTCAGACTGCTAAAGCGGAAGAGGCCATCGACGAAGAGTGGCTGAATACGATCTGGACCCAGGTCGACGACATGGTCAAGACCGAGGAGCACAAGCTGCAAGAGACGGTCACCGTGGCCGGTGTGCGTGGTGCCGAAGCTGAGGATTCGATCCTCGACAAACTGTACTACAAGGGGGCCAAACGTTATCCGAGCCAGGACAAGCTGACCAAGGCGATCGAGACGCTGAAGAAGGCCGTCGCCGATGCCCCGAAGGGCCCCAATACGCCCATGCAGACGTATTTCATCGCCCAGTGCTATGAGAAGTTGGGTAAGAATGTCGAGGCCCGTGCCTACTACGGTCGCGTCGCCAAGGATCACCCGAAATCGACGTGGGCAGCGAAAGCGAAGAAGGACCTGACGCGATTGGCGTCGCTGTAAACCAGTCTACCCCTGATGGGACCAGGACTCGGAGAGGTCGGCAAAGCCCGGCCTCTCCTTTTTTGTTAGATTTCGCCACATGGCAGACGATGGAAAAAGACAGGATCAGATCATCCAACTCGCCCTGGGGCCGTTGGTCGGTGTACTGATCTTTCTGTTCTCGCTCACCCAGATCTATGAACGGGCTGAGCTGGTGACCTACGACTGGCGCTTCAACGTCCGCGATTCCGCCTTCGGACCACCAGCGATGAGTCCCCACCTGGGAACGATCGACATCGACCTGGAAAGCGTGGAGGCAGAAGGACGGTATCAGGACTGGACGCGAGACAAGTATGCCGACGTCGTGCGGTTGCTCAGCAAGTATGGTGCGCGTCTCGTCGGCTTTGATGTGTTCTTCATCGAACCCTCCACAATATCCGTGTCGGAAAGCCGGATCCACGCTCAGAAGGTCATCGATAGCGCCACCATCGAGGAGTTGCTGAGACAGTCCGACTTTGACGAGATGTTCCGCCAGGCCATTGCCGAGGCTGGCAACGTCTATCTCGCCCAAACCGTCGTCGTGCCCGACAGCGTGCGCGAAAGCGAGCCACGCACTGCTGACAAGGAGCTGGCCCTGCAGGTCATCCGCGAGCACTCCCCGCGGCTGACGGATGCCGTGGGGAGCACCCTCGCACGAGGCGTCGACTTTGACCCTCCCCTGCGTTCTCTGCGCGAGGCGGCCAGAAGTTTCGCCTACGCGCAGACGGTGACCGACATCGACGGCGCCCGACGACGCTACCCACTCGTGTTTCTATATGAAGATGTCCTCTTCCCCTCCATGGCCCTCGCCATGGCTTGCGACATCCTGCAAGTGCCCATCGCCTCGATTGAGGTCGATCCTGGACAGCACGTGCGCTTGCCACAAGCCCACATGCTCGATGGTCGTGTCGTCGACCTGGAGATCCCGATCGACGCCCTCGGCAATATGAATGTCAACTGGGCCGGACGCTGGGAGGACACCTTCAATCACTACTCGCATTCGACCCTGAGGCAGGCGTGGTCGCGGCAAGAGAACCAGAGTCTGCTCGACGAGATGAAGAAGCTCGTCGCCGCCGACCCCGCTTTGGGCAATCCACGCAATCTTCTGGGGGCCCTGACGCAGGCGGGTTACACCGACCGCGACCTCATCCTCGGTGTCCTGAGAGCCTTTCTACAGACCAGGGGCATCGAAGCAGCCCTTGAGAAAGAACCCGGGTTGACGGTCCAGTCTTTCTGGAAATCCAAGAAGGTCGACATTCCCAGTGACAACCAGATCCTGCTCTTCGAGCAGGTGCAGCGCACCACACACGTGGCGGCGCTGATTGTTGCCGAGCCGGATGTGGGACTCGCCGATCTGCAGGCGGCTCGTCCTGATGACGACCCCATCCTCGTCGAGCAGAGCGCCTACTTCGTACGGACCGTTCTTGCGAATGGGAGTTTGCCCGCCAGCGCCCACCCGCTGTTCTTTTTTCCGTATAAGCGATACCAGCCACGGAAGGGCTACTCCGCCTCGGTGACCCCCCAGGACGTGGCCGGCAAAGTGCTATTCTATGGCCTCACCGCGCCGGGCACGACCGATCTCAGCGTCACACCGGTAGAAGGCGACTACCCGATGGTGGGTATTTACCCGAACGTGCTCAACACCATCCTCCAGGGCGCCTTCATTAGCCGCATGCCGGCGTGGACGGACGCACTGCTCATCATCGCCCTCGGCGTCTTGCTCTCCCTCGTCATCCCAGGTTTGCGAGTGCTTTCGGGAGCAGCCCTGATCGCTGCTCTCGTCTGTCTCTACGGGGCTGTCGCTTTTGTCGCGTTTATTAAGATGGGTCTGTGGCTGGAGATCGTCGCCCCACTGATGACCCTCGTCATCGGGTATCTGGCGTTGACGATCTACGGGTATGTCATGAAGGAGAAGGAAAAGGAGTTCGTTCAGGGCGCCTTCGGCCACTACCTCTCTCCGACGGTGGTCAATGAGATCATGACCAATCCGGGCATGGTCGATCAGCTCGGCGGCGAAGAGCGAGTCATGACCGCTTTCTTCTCCGACGTGGCCAGTTTTTCGACAATCTCCGAGAATTTGACGCCCGTCGAACTGGTGAACTTCATCAACGAGTATCTGTCGGACATGTGTGACATCGTCGAAGAGTATGGTGGCACCATCGACAAGTTTGAGGGGGATGCCATCCTCGCGTTCTATGGCGCACCCGTCTACTACGAAGATCACGCGGTGCGAGGCTGCATGGCTTGTATCGACCAGCAGAAGCGTCTGACCGAGATGCGTGACCGCTGGGATCAGGATCGGTCTTTGCCGCCGGCACTGCAGCAGTTGCGCGAGCGCTGGGAGGGCGAAGGGAGAACCTTCGCGCATGTGCGCATGGGCCTGACGGCGGGGCCGATGGTGGTCGGCAACATGGGCTCGCGCTCACGTACTGACTACACGATGATGGGAGATACGGTGAACCTCGCCGCCCGCTTCGAGAGTGGTCAGAAGATCTACGGCACGGCGATCATGGTGAACGAGGCCATCTACAAGGCTGTCGAGGATCTCGTGGAAGCGCGACGCCTCGATGTGATTCAGGTGGTAGGTAAGGAAGAACCCGTCACAGCGTACGAGATCCTCGAACGGAAGGGCGAGCTGCCACAACTCGCGCAGGACGTAGTTGAGCTATACAACAAGGGCCTCGAATTCTACGACCGCTTCGAATTCGCCGAAGCCCAACGGCTGTTTGAGCAGGCCGTTGATGTAGACCCCACCGATGGCCCCGCCGCGCTATACGCGGATCGTTGCGAAGACTACGTCGAGAATCCACCTACGGACCTCGTATTCCGCGCCGAGTCCAAGTAAATGGGCTGGTTGGCCGGGACTGGACCAGCCAACCCTCTCATCGCATCTTACAGGGTCGTGTTACCCCGAGATCGAATCCTTCAGATGACCTTTTCCGCCGCCGCCCTCACCCTGTGTTTCGGCCTGCTGGGCTGTGCGTCGGGTACTGACGACGTGGTTGCGCGACTCGATGCGTCGGATGACGACCTGCGCGACCATGTGGCCGCCCTGGAGCGTTCCCTGGAGGCCTCCTACGACCGCGAAAAGGCCCTCTCCGAGCGCTTGCGCCGTATGGAGGAGAATGTTGCCGTTGTCCAGGCTCGGGTTGCCGAGACGGGGGAACGCGTTGACGGTCTGAGTCGTCCCTCAGCGGGGTCTTCTGCGCCGGCGGTCCTGGACGTGACCTCAGCCTACAGCGCCGCCTACGAAAGACATCGGGAGCACGACTACGAAGGGGCTGTGGCGGCATTCGCCGACATCGTCAAACTCGCCCCCACCCATTCTCTGGCGGACAACGCGCAATACTGGATTGGTGAGTCGTATTATGGTCTGGGTCGCTTCCGCCAGGCCCTCGCCGCATTTTCCCAGGTCCTGGCCTTTGAGACGACGGAAAAAGAGGATGATGCACAACTCATGATCGCCCGTTCCTACCTCTCTCTTGGTGAGAAGGACCAGGCCATTACGGCTTTCCGCCGACTCATGACCGAACACCCGGACAGTGAATACATCGAGGCTGCGAGCAAGGAATTGCGCTACGTGGAGGGCGAGTGAAGTGAAACACACGATCATCGCTGTCGCCATTGTCGGGCTGTTCTCCGCCCGCCAGACGGCCGCACTCGAGGCGAGCAACCTCGATCTGGTGACGCAGACGGCACAGCAGGCCGTCCGCAGTGCCCTCGCCGACCTGCAGTTGTCGACACAGAGCGGTGACGGGGGCGCCGGTCCTGTCGCCGTCGCCTCCGCATCGACCCATTCCGCCAACTGGCTTTTCGAGCATCTGCTGGTGGCGGATCTACTGTCTCGAGGCCTGGACGTCACCATCGATGGAGACGCGACGACGAAGATGTCGTGGCGTGTCGTCGATCTCGGCATCACCGGTCAGACCGGTCTTCTGGGGGGCACCGTAACCAGACGCTGCCGTGTCGTGGTGCGCCTCGAGTTGCACAACGCCGGTGAATTGGTGTGGTCTGCTGATGGTCATGCAGAGCGCCAGGACCGTGTTCCCAAGGGTCAGATCGAGGCCCTGCAACACTCCCGCTTCGGCTTCGCCAAAACGGACCTGAAAGAGCGGACCTGGGGAAAATTTGTCGAGCCCGTGATCCTCACGACCGTGCTCGGTAGTCTCGTTTACCTCTTCTTCTCGAATCGATGATGAAATCCAAGCACATCTACCTCGCCATTCTCGTTGTCGCTGGCTGCGCCAGCAAAGGGCCCCCTGAACTGAAGGGTGCCGACTACTACTTCGATGAGGGCGGCCGTGACTTCAAGCGCCATCGATACGTCGAGGCAGTGGAGAGCTTTCAGCGTATCGTCAGCAACTTTCCCGGTCACGCGCGGGTCGCCGAAGCGCAGTACTATCTGGCCGAGTCCTACTTCGGCATGGACGAATTCGTCAACGCCGCCTTCGAATACGAACGGCTCGTCGACACCTACCCTTCCAGCGAGTGGCGGGATGACGCACAGTATATGATCGGGGAGTCGTACTTCGAGCAGAGCCATCGGGCCGAGCTCGATCAGACCGAGACCTATGAAGCGCTGAGTGCCTTTCGCCGCTTCATCGAGGACAACGCCGGCAGTCCCCTCATCGCCGACGCCCGGGCCCGTATCGCTGAAGGACGTGCCCGATTGGCGAAGAAACAGTATCTGGCAGGTCGTCTCTATCACCGACAGGGACATCTGGAGGCGGCGCGCATGGCCTACGAGCAATTGCTGATGGCGTACCCGACAACCCCGTGGTATTGGGATGGTCTGGCGCAACTGGCTGACGTCGCGCGAGCCGAAGGCAAAGTGGAGGAAGCTCGCGGTCATTGGCAGGAGGTCCTACAGGGCGACTGTGAGGACGATGAGCTCCTTGCCAACATCCGCAAGTGGGTCGCCGAACTGGACGTGGAGTGAGGCTCGGCGTACTCGGCGGTACCTTTGATCCCATTCACAGTGGCCATGTGCTGCTGGCACAGGCGGTGCGGGAGCAATTGCCTCTCGACCGGGTCCTGTTTGTCCCGGCCGCCGATCCGCCACACAAGGATGATCAGGGCGCCAGCGCCGTGCACCGACTCGAGATGGTCCGCCTCGCTATCGATGGTCTCGATGGCTTTGAGCTCTGTCACGCCGAGCACGACCGGACGGGACCGTCCTACACAGTGGATACCCTACGCGAACTTCGCCGTCGATTTACCGACAGCGAACTATATCTGATCATCGGTGCCGACAACGTCGCTGAGTTGTCCTCGTGGTACGACCCAGAAGGCATCCTCTCCCTGGCCACCATCGTCTCTGGGACACGCGTTGACTCCACCGACGCACCGACCTCCGGGTTCGGTGCCCGCATCCAGCACCTGTCGACACCCGTCTACGAGATCTCTTCCACCGAGATCCGCCAACGCCTGTCACAGGGTCTGCCGGTCCGCTACCTGGTTCCGGAGGCGGTGGAGCGGTATGCGCAGCAGCACAACCTCTACAGAGGATCATGACCTTCTTCACCCACCTGGAGTGCACGCACACCGGCGAGCACTACGATGTCGATGGATTGCACAATCTGTCGGCAACGGGCGCGCCCCTGTTCGCCCGTTACGACCTCGAGGCGGTCGCCGCCAAACTCTCCCGCCAGCAACTGCTGGGGCGCCCGATCAGCATGTGGCGCTACCGCGAGGTCATGCCGTTGCGCGAAGGGGACGAGGAGATCACGCTGGAGGAAGGTTTCACCCCCCTTCGTCGGGCGACGCGCCTGGGTGCGTGGGCAGGGGTTGCCGGACTGCTGATCAAAGACGAATCGGTAAATCCCACGGGATCCTTCAAGGCTCGAGGCCTTTCAGCCGCCGTTACGGCCGCCGCCGCTCGCGGCGCTACGAAACTCGCCATCCCCACCGCCGGCAATGCCGGAGGGGCTCTGGCCGCCTACGCCGCCGCTGCGGGTCTGGAGTGCCATGTCTTCATGCCCCGCGACACACCCATCGCCTTCCAAATTGAGGTTCGCTCCTGTGGGGCACACCTCGAGCTGGTAGACGGCCTCATCTCCGACTGTGGCCGCATTGTCGGCGAACGCAAGGAGGCGGAGGGCTGGTTTGATGTTTCCACGCTGAAAGAACCATACCGCGTGGAGGGCAAAAAGACGATGGGGTATGAACTCGCCGAACAGTTGCACTGGCAGTTGCCGGACGTCGTCATCTACCCCACAGGTGGTGGCACCGGTCTGATCGGCATGTGGAAGGCCTTCGAGGAGATGGAGCAACTCGGCTGGATCGAGCCCGGTCGACGGCCACGCATGGTTTCGGTTCAGGCCGAAGGTTGCGCGCCCATCGTGCGAGCCTTCGAAGCCGGCGCCGAGAAGGCAGAGCCCTGGGAGAATGCCCGCACCATCGCCTCCGGTTTGCGTGTCCCGGGCGCCGTGGGTGACTTCCTCATGTTGCGAGCTCTGCGCCAGAGTGGCGGCACCGCTGTCGCCGTCAGTGACAGAGAGCTGGTCCTTGCGAGCCACGATTTTGCCCGCCATACCGGCATCTTCCCGGCACCGGAAGGAGGGGCGACGCTGGCCGCCCTGCTGCGGCTCAAGGAACTTGGTCAGATCGGCGCCGACGAGCGTGTCGTATTGTTCAATACGGGCTCGGGATACAAGTATCTGGAGGCACTCGACAACTTTGGGGAGTAGTTGGTGGATGGGTTGACGATCTATGCAGCGGCCCTATTTTCAATCTTCTGTTCTTTGCACCTATAGCTCAATTGGATAGAGCACCTGACTACGGATCAGGAGGTTTGGGG
>DPVW01000280.1:14198-14323 GCA_003529325.1 Candidatus Latescibacterota bacterium
CACAACTTGTTGATTATTAACAAGTTGTAGTGTTTGACGGGTAATGTTCATTACCCAAAAATACCCCGAATGAGCACAGAATCAGCTGCTCACTTGGGGTATTTTATGGAAATCCATCGTTGTTA
>DPVW01000168.1:0-2385 GCA_003529325.1 Candidatus Latescibacterota bacterium
GTGTCGCTCAGGTTTCCTGTCGGGAACTCGAAGCTGGTTTGTGGCGGGATGGCGAAAGCGCTCTGCAACGCATAGTCATCAGCAGAGGCGGACTCATCGTTAAAGAAGGAAACGAAAATGTTCAGGTTATTATAGCTGATGTCAGAGAAGTCGTTACCGTCGGAATCGCTGTGATTCCCCCCGATCCAGATAGTTTCGAGTACAACTTCCTCGTGGGGGTCCAGCTCCACCTGCTGGTCAAAGGCGTAGTCGAGGAAGCCAAAGTGGTACGGGTTGCCGTCGTAGTTGTCGTAGCGCGAGACTGGTTCGACAATGTACGCCCTGATGTAGCCATTAAATGTAGGATTGCCGAAGCCGGCATCCTCGTTCCAGATGATATACACCTGTACCCCTATCCGGTCATCACCCAGGTGCTGCATTGCGATGCGCAGCGAGATGTCGGTGTCACTGCGGCCGCCGCTGCTGTCAATGGCTTCTTCATAGTTGGAAGTGTCTGACTGGCCTCCTTCGACCTTCTCGTCGCCACCGTCAAAATAGACGGTGGGGTAGCCGGCGAAGTCGGGATAGTCACCGGTGCGGTCATCCGCCTTGTCGTTTTTGTCGGTAATCAGCGCCACGAAAAAGAACTGGTCGTGGTAGTAAGGGTCATCCGGGAATTGCGACTTGGGCTGCCAGACCTTGTTCAGGTTCTCGGCCGCGCTTGGGCAGTAGACACACCAGGTGGTGGTGAACTCCTCGCCGATAACGGCGTGGGTAAAGTCTTCCACCGGCCGTTCCGCCGCGCTTCCCGGCAGCAGCAGCATCGTGAGACAGGCGAGCAGGCAGGCGAGGAAGGCAGGGCGCATGCTGACTCGGGTACCGTGAACCATATAAAAGTTATTCGAGACCCGCAATCATGCGTGCAGAGACGACTGGGTCTTCGGTCCCGAAGATGGCGCTGCCCGAAACTAGAATGTCCGCACCCGCCTCGCGCAGTGCTGCGGCATTCTCACAGGTGACGCCGCCGTCGACCTCGATGAGCGTGTCCGGCCGTGCCTCTCGCAGGGAACGGATGCGGTCGTAAGTTCCTTCGTCGAACACCTGCCCGCAGAAGCCGGGCTCAACAGACATTGGCAGTAGCAGCTCTGCCGCGTCGAGCCACGGGTCGAGCGCGCTGAGTGGGGTTGAGGGGCGGATTGCGACTCCCGCCTTCAGCCCTCGCGCATGGATGGCGTCGATTGACGCCGCCGTATCATTCGCCTCGGCGTGGACGGTGATGATATCAGCTCCCGCGTCAGCAAACGACTCGATGAAGTTGAGTGGGTCAGTAACCATCAGGTGTACGTCCAGAGGAGCGATGCCTCGTAGCGCGGCGATGGTGTCAGGCCCCATAGTCAGGTTCGGCACAAAGTGGCCGTCCATGACGTCCATGTGCAGGTAGCCGCTGTGCGGCGCGACCAGCTCTGCCAGCTCGCGCAGACGGCCGAAGTCCGCGCCCAGCATCGAGGGGGCGACAACCGCCACGCTACCACATCCGGGTTATGGTATCAACGATGACGCGCTCCGAAACGTCAGGCCGCCACTTCTGGACCACCTGCACAAACTTGTGGACCTGCGACGACTCAGTGCGCCACCAGCGGTCGTAGAATCCCTCGAGCGCGTCGAGTTCGTGGAGGATGATACGCTCCTGCGCGTCGGTCAGCCGCCCCGACATGCGTGTCTTGTCGGATTCCTTCGCCAGTCTCCGCTGGAGCTTATGCAGCACCGCCACCCAGAACCCGCGCGGCCGCGCCTCCTCACCGCCCTGATTGCGGATGATGCCGGTGTTCAGGCACCAGTCGTGCTTCGCGTCCTGCGTGTTCTCGTCGGTGTAGGTCGGCAGCCAGATTTTATCGAGCGGATGGCACGGCTCGTGTTCCGGCCGCTCCTCTTCCTCGCCCTCCACCGCTTCGGCCGCGCTCTCCGTGTCGGGGTCGGCAACCGGCTCCCGCTCACCGGGACTGGCGGAAGGCTGCGGTTTGGCGCTCGCCACGCGGCCCGCGACGGCCCCCCGTAAATAAACGCTCCGCGGGCCGTGAACTTTAAGAGCGGCACACAATGCGCCCTCGCCTGCGCGTAACGGGAGTGTGGTGTAACTCGGCATCATTGCGGGCTCCAGTTATGCAGGAATGATGGCAATAGGTCTGCTGAACAGTGATGAATGACTGGAGCGCTGACCTGCACGCCACCATAGGTGAGACCCGCCGATCTGGGTTCAAATCCCAGCGCTCCCACCAGCGCGCAGGCTTCCTCTTCCGGCGTCTGTCAACCACAAATTCATATATTGCCTTGGCGTTTCACAGGCATGTCGACTCCAAGTGATATGGCATACGCCATCAAGCAGAACGAAATTGACTACGATGCAAG
>DPVW01000168.1:2548-2846 GCA_003529325.1 Candidatus Latescibacterota bacterium
CGCCGATCTGGGTTCAAATCCCAGCGCTCCCACCAGCGCGCAGGCTTCCTTTTCCGGCGTCTGTCGACCGCAAATCTATATATTCCCTTGATATTTCCAGAGCATGTCTGACGTAAGTGATATGGCATACGCCATCAAACAGAACGAAATTGACTACGACGCAACTGACCTTGTCATGATGCAGGCTCAATTGCTCAATCGTGATAACGAGGGCAGAGTAATGGTTGAAAAAATATCTGGCGATTACTCGACAGCTTCAGCCGGAAAATATTACATTCCTGGCGTAGCGATGAAGTTT
>DPVW01000494.1:0-660 GCA_003529325.1 Candidatus Latescibacterota bacterium
GGTGCCTCGAAGGTCGTGTCTTTGCCGGTAACCGGGGCCTTCCACTCGCCACTGATGGAGCCAGCGGCACGGGCCCTGGCGAGCCGCCTGGAAGCGGCTGAATTTGCCCCACCAACGGTACCGGTTGTCGCCAACGTTACCGCAGCACCCGAAAGTGATCCAGTCAAACTACGACGTCTCCTCGTGGACCAGGTGACGGCGCCGGTCCGTTGGACCGAGTCGATCCTTGCACTCGCTGGCATGGGGGTGGACAATGCGATCGAAGCGGGGCCAGGAGCGGTGTTGCGAGGTCTGGGTCGTCGTATCACGCGCAATATCAAGATCACATTGGCGGGAACGGCGGATGCAATCGACGGCCTTGCCGGAAGTCAGGAAGGGACTGCTCCCCATGGCTGAACTGGAAGGCAAGGTTGCCCTCGTCACCGGGGGAAGTCGCGGTATCGGTCGCGCCATCGCCTTGCGCCTGGCCCAAGATGGTGCCGCCGTCGCTGTCTGCGCCCGTACCGAAGGCACTGCGCAGAAGACGGCTGATGAGATCTCCGCCCTCGGCGTGCGTTCGTTGGCTCGCTCTGCGGATGTCTCCGACATGGAGCAGGCCGCCAGCGTCGTCGACGCGGTGGTTACCGAATTGGGGGGAATCGACATCCTCGTCAACAATGC
>DPVW01000494.1:963-1993 GCA_003529325.1 Candidatus Latescibacterota bacterium
TCGACATCCTCGTCAACAATGCCGGCATCACCCGCGACAGTCTGTTTCTGCGCATGAAGGAAGAGGACTGGGATGCCGTGCTCGACACGAATCTCAAGGGGGCCTTCGCCTGCTGCAAGGCGGCGGCACGACCGATGATGCGCGCCAAAGGGGGGCGTATCGTCTCAATTTCGTCCGTCGTCGGTCTCGTCGGCAACGCCGGCCAGGCAAACTATGCGGCGAGCAAGGCCGGCCTGTTGGGTCTGTCAAAGAGTCTCGCGCGGGAACTGGCATCTCGCGGCATCACGGTAAATGTTGTCGCTCCGGGATACGTGCGGGAGACTGGCATGACGTCGGATCTTCCAGGGGCCGCGGTGGAGCACCTGTTGTCGCAGGTGCCGCTGGAGCGTGCCGGGACCCCCGAGGAGGTCGCTGATACCGTCGCCTTTCTGGTCTCCAGTCGGGCGGCGTACATCACGGGGCAAGTGTTGGCGGTTGACGGCGGCATGACGATGTAGCTGCGCAACCATCGATTTTTGCGGTTGCGCCGAGAGGGGTGGCTTCATATATAGGTTGTGCGTCGCCCTACGAGGAAACCTTTCGGACCCTCGATTTTCTATTCAGGACCCATCACAGTCGTAGGACTGTTTGCTGGAGGAAGCGCATGCCATCGATCGAGGAACGGGTTCGTGACCTCATCGTCGAACAACTCGGCGTCAACGCCGATCAGGTAACCAAGGAAGCGTCTTTTGTCGATGATCTGGGTGCAGACTCGCTCGACACGGTCGAGCTGGTCATGGCTTTCGAGGAGGAGTTTGGCCTCGACATTCCTGATGAGGATGCCGAGAAGATGGTGTCGGTGACGGATGTGACGAAGTATCTCGAGGAGCACGCCAAGTCCTGACGTCGGCGTCGCCAGCGGCAGGAGGTGCTGCCGGGACGCGACGACGGGTCGCGATCACCGGATTGGGAGTACTGGCACCCAACGACAACGACCCCGTTGCCTATTGGGAAGCCCTCATCAACGGGCGCTCTGGGATCGGCAAGATCA
>DPVW01000494.1:2327-2709 GCA_003529325.1 Candidatus Latescibacterota bacterium
TCGGCGAAGGAGCGGGGGCCTTCATTCTGGAGGAATTCGAACACGCGCGAACTCGTCGGGCGACGATTTTTGCAGAATTCCTCTGACTCGGGTTCACCGCCGACGCCTACCACATCACCGATATGCCACCCGGAGCTGAAGGCGCCGTAAGGGCTATGAAGATCGCCCTGCGGGATGCGGGCTTACAGCCGGAACAGGTGAACTATGTCAACGCCCATGGCACATCGACTGTCATGGGTGACAGCAATGAGACGTCGGCACTGAAAACCGCCTTTGGCGATCACGCGGGAAGGCTGGCCGTCAGTTCCACCAAGTCGATGACGGGACATCTGCTCGGAGCGGCAGGCGCCACCCAGAGTACTGCTTGCGTGCTGGCACTGCA
>DPVW01000494.1:2998-3166 GCA_003529325.1 Candidatus Latescibacterota bacterium
CGCCATCGAGAGTATTGCTTGCGTGCTGGCACTGCACCATGGTGTATTGCCGCCGACGATCAACTACGAGACGCCCGATGCTGCTTGTGATCTCGATTATGTGCCCAATTCAGCACGAGAGACCACCATCGATGTCGCTCTCAACAACTCCTTCGGATTTGGCGGCCA
>DPVW01000494.1:3467-14970 GCA_003529325.1 Candidatus Latescibacterota bacterium
CTCCTTCGGATTTGGCGGCCACAATGCGGCCCTCCTCTTTGGCCGAGCTGCCTGAGGCGACACGTTGACACCAACCCTCTCGGTTCCTGTGGTTCAGACTCCCGCCCACCGCAGCGGTGGATGGTTTCGCGCCGCCCTCCGGCTGCTCTCTCTCCGGCCGTCGATCCCCGAACTCAACCGCAAGCAGATCCGTGCCGTGGAGCGGCGGTTGCACTATCGCTTCCGCGATCCTGTGCATCTGGCACAGGCCCTCAAGCACCGTTCGTGGGTCTACGCCAACGACGGCGACGGCATCGACTCCAACGAGCGTCTCGAATATCTGGGTGACGCCGTACTCGACGTCATCGTCGCCGACTTCCTCTATCGCCGTCACCCTGATCTTCGCGAGGGTGATCTGACGCAGATGAAATCTGTCGCTGTGAGTCGTGCCGTATTGGCGCGTCGAGCACGCACGATCGATCTGGGTCGCCACGTCCTGCTGAGCTCAGAGGAACGGGATGCCGGCGGTGACGATCAGGACTCGATTCTCAGTGATGCTTTCGAGTCGGTTATCGGTGCTATCTACATCGACGGCGGATTCGTCCCGGTGCGCCGATTCATCGAGAGCGTGGTACTGCATGATATCGACGAGCTCGGGCGTCGCGAGGATTTCATCAACTTCAAGAGCAAGCTCCTGGAGCATGTGCAGGGCCAGGGTGCCGGCCATCCGAAGTATCTAGTTCAGGACGAGCAGGGCCCAGATCACGAGAAGGTCTTCAGTATCGATGTCAGTGTTACCGGTGAGACCCTGGGCAGTGGCCAGGGGTGCTCCAAGAAAGAAGCCCAGCAGATGGCAGCTCGCGACGCTTTGCAGAAGCTTGGCCAGATCTAGTGCCGTGCCTCGGAACAATCCTTGTATTCGGCCGCCGGGGCATCCCGGCTCGCGGCGTTGCGCTCGCTCCGCGTATTGCACCAATACGCATCCCTCGCGCGCCTTGCGACCCGGGCGCCGCGACGCCCGAATTCTACAAGGCTATTTCCGAGACACGTCACTAGCCTCCAGGACTCATGTCATCCCTGCGGTTCGTGCACACCGGCGCAATGAGCGCAGCGCTGAACATGGCCGTCGATGACGTTCTTCTCGACGCCGCGCGGGCGGGTGCCGGACCGATTCTCCGCACCTATCATTGGCAGCCTCCCGCCGTAAGCCTCGGGTATGGTCAACGTGTCGATGAGGCCATCGATGTCGAAGCCTGTCGCGCCCTGGGTCTCGATCTGGTTCGGCGCACAACAGGGGGCCGTGCCGTCCTGCACTGGAACGAGCTCACCTACAGTTTTCATTGCGCCGTTGGCGAGGGTCCCGCGGCACATCCCCTGCACGAGTCATCGCGCATTCTGGGAGAGTGTCTCGCCGATGGCCTGAGGCGTTTTGGCGTCGACGCGAAAATCGAGCGGGGTTCCTCACCCGCTCATGGACGTAGTGGTGCCTGTTTCGCCAGCACGGCCCGTTGGGAATTAACGTGTGGTGGCCGCAAACTCGTCGGCAGCGCCCAGCGGCGCACGCGTGGTGCACTGCTGCAACACGGCTCGATTCTCGTTGGTGCCGAGCATCTGCAACTGGCGGATCTGCTTCCCGAGTCGTCACCGGCAGAGAGCCCGCTTATGCTGGCTAGTACACACTTGGCAGAATGTGTGGCAGGCGCAGTGGATACCGATGCCCTTGCCTCCTGCCTGGCGCAGGCCTTTGCCGATCGTCTGGACCTGTCCACTCAAGAGAGGACACTCACCGACATGGAAATCGGACAGGCAGCTACGCTCGTCGAGCAGGTCTACGGCAACGACGCGTACACCTTTCGCCTCCGCGCACATCCAGCCCGTGTGAGGCAGGCATGACCGAAGCGGCGACTCCTATCCTTGAAGTTCGTGATCTGTGCACCTCATTCCATACCGACGAGGGGGAAGGCCGGGCCGTCGATGGTGTCAGTTTCCATCTCAAACGAGGAGAAACTCTCGGCCTTGTTGGGGAGAGTGGCTGTGGCAAGAGTGTTACGGCGCTGTCGATCCTGCGTCTGGTGGCTCCACCCGGTCGTATCGGCTCTGGCCAAATCCTGTTGTCTGGACGCGATCTGCTGGCCCTGTCGGAGCCGGACATGCGCCGCGTCCGGGGTGACGAGGTGGCCATGATTTTCCAGGAGCCCATGTCGAGTCTGAATCCGGTACTGACTTGTGGCTGTCAGATCGAGGAGGCGGTTCGGTTGCACCAGGGTGGATCCAGAAAGGAGGCCAAGGAGCGAGCGATTGAGATGATGCGTCTCGTCGGCATTCCAGCCCCCGAACAGCGGGTCGACGAATTTCCACATCAACTCAGTGGCGGCATGCGTCAGCGTGTAATGATCGCCATCGCCCTGTCCTGCAACCCTGATGTGCTGATCGCCGATGAACCGACAACGGCCCTCGATGTGACGATTCAGGCGCAGATTCTCGAACTACTCGCGCACTTGCAGCAGGAGCTTCACATGGCCATCCTGATGATTACCCACGATCTGGGTGTCGTCGCCGAGGTGGCGGACCGGGTGGCAGTGATGTACGCCGGCCAGATCGTCGAAACGGCGACGACGGCCGACCTCTTCGCTGCCCCACAACATCCGTATACACGCGGATTGCTGGCCTCGATTCCGCATCTCGATGGGGACCAGGAACGGTTGGAGGTGATCCCAGGTCGCGTGCCAGAGGCGACATCTTTCCCCCAAGGTTGCCGATTCCATCCTCGCTGTTCGCTGGCAGAAGCAGCCTGCAAAGCGACGGCACAGCACCTGGAGACCTGCGATGCAGGGCACCAAGTCCGTTGTCGCAGGGCGCCGGTCGATGGCTGAAAATACCCCCGACGCGCCGATCATCGAGACCAAGGGACTGACCAAGCATTTCCCCGTAAACCGTGGCGTCTGGGGCAAGCCGACGGCGCAGGTAAGGGCTGTAGAGGCTGTCAGTCTGCAGATCCTTCCAGGAGAAACCCTGGGAGTTGTGGGGGAGAGTGGTTGCGGCAAAACGACCTTGGGACGTTTGATCTTGCGACTCCTCGACGCAACATCAGGTGAGGTGTACTTTAGGGGGCGGAATCTCGGGGAACTGGAGGCGCGTGAACTTCGCAATCTGCGTCGTCGCATGCAGATCGTATTTCAGGATCCGTATAGTTCCCTGAATCCGCGGATGAGAGTGGGTACCCTGATCGGTGAGGGGCTCAAGGTCCATCGGATAGCCCGCGGACGGGAGGTTGCGGACCGGGTCGAACAACTGCTGACCATGGTCGGTTTGCCGGTGAGCGCCGCGGCGCGTTTCCCGCACGAATTCAGTGGGGGGCAACGGCAAAGAATCGGCATCGCCAGAGCTCTGGCCGTCGAGCCAGAGTTCATCGTTGCTGACGAACCTGTGTCCGCCCTCGACGTATCCGTGCAGGCGCAGATCGTCAACCTGCTGCAGGATATTCAGCGGGACCTCGGGCTTACCTACCTGTTCATCGCCCACGACCTGAGTGTGGTGCGGCATATTGCCGACCGCGTCGCCGTCATGTATCTGGGGCGAGTCGTGGAGTTGGCGAGTCGGGATCAGCTGTTCAGTTCCCCGTCCCATCCTTACACGCGCGCCTTGTTGTCGGCAGTACCCGTGCCCGATCCAATGGCGCGACGACAGCGGGTTGTGCTTACAGGTGATGTACCAAGTCCTTCGCGGGTCCCTTCGGGGTGCCCGTTTCACCCGCGGTGTCCCGAGGCGATCGACGCCTGCCGCCGCGAGGTACCCGAACTGGCCGACCCCGGGGACGGGCGTCGAGTGGCCTGCCTGCTACGTACCCCTTAGGGGTATCCTGCCGGCGCCTTGCCAAACGCACCAGGAGAGCTGACGCCTTATGATGACCAAATTACGCGAGAGCACGGGCCTGATCATGTGGTTCGTTATCGCCGCTTTCGTGGGACTTATCGTTGTCGAGTGGGGAGCCGATTTCTCTGGCACGTCCGGCTCTCGTGGAACCGACGTCGTCGGTTCGATCAACGGTGACGAGATCCCTCTGCGCCAGTTCCAGGACGCCCTGAGCAACGCCGCCCGTCAGCGTCGTGATGCGGGTGGTGGAGACGGCCAGCTCGTGCGTGAAGTTTGGGACTCGATGGTCTACGAATCTCTGATTCGGCAGAAGGTCGAAGAGATGGGCATCCAGATTTCCGATGAGGAGCTTGCCTACTTCACCCGCCTGGATCCACCCCAGGCCGTGCAGCAACTGTCGGTGTTCCTCAACGAGGAGGGTGAGTTCGACCCGGTGTCCTACCAGCAGTTTCTCGTGGATCCAACGACGCATTCCGAAGAGAGCAACCGTGCCTTCATCTTGCAGGTGGAGAGCATGATCCGCAGCCAGTTGCTCAATCAGCGTCTGCAAGGCTTGTTGCTGGAAACGGTGCGGGTTACGCCTCAGGAACTGCGTCAGTATTACATCGAACAGAACGAGAAGGTCACCCTCGATTATGTCTACGTCGCGGCGAGCACCGTAGAGGATTCCACCATCAGCCTCACGGAAGCAGACATCCAGTCGAAATATGAAGAGATGGCGCCGCAACTGCAGCACCCTGACCAGGTGCGGGTATCGTTCGTGTTGTTTCCGCGAGTGTCAAGTGCTGCCGACTCGACTGCCATCGAAGAGGAAGCACATCGTCTACGCCGAGAGATCGTTGACGGGGGTGCGGATTTCGCCGACATGGCCACCGCCGTGTCCGAGGATGAGGGCTCTGCCGCCAACGGGGGCGAACTCGGCGCCTTTGGCCGTGGCTCCATGGTTCCTGAGTTCGAGGCGGTTGCCTTCGCGCTCGCTCCGGGCGAGGTGTCGGAGCCGCTGAAGACCGTATATGGCTGGCATCTCATCCTGACGGAAGAGATCTTGCCTGCCACAGACGAGTCCCCGGAGGAGCGCGTTCGGGCTCGCCATATCCTGCTCAAGTTCCGCCCTTCGCCTAAGACGGAAGAGGTGGCGCTCGAGGCAGCAGAAGCATTTCAGCAGCTGACCCTCGATCGGGGCCTGAGTGCGGCCGCCGCCATCGAGGCGCTGGAGGTACGCGATCCGGGTTGGGTCAGTGAGGGGGGTGGGCTCGAAGGACTTGGCGCGGGCACGCAATGGATCGTCAGTCGCTTCTTCGACAGTGAGGTTGGTGAGATCAGCCCAGTAGGTAGCACCGATGCTGGTTATTTTGTAGCTGCCCTCGCCGAGCGTCGTGCAGAGGGTGTCACCCCCCTGGAGGAAGCGCGGCAACAGGTGGAATGGGCTGTGCGGTCCAGTCGCCGGTCTGAGGTTGCAGGCGAGCAGTTGCAGAGCGTCCGTCAAGCCGTCGTCGCTGGGGCGAAGTTTGCCGCCGTGTCCAACGATGCGGGGCTGGAAGTGCGCACGGGTGGTCCCTTTTCGCGTACGGATTTTGTCCCTGGAGCGGGTCGCGGCAGCCGTTTTATCGGTGCTGCCTTCGAACTGTCCGTCGGCCAGATCAGCGACGTGGTGGTGCAGAACAATGGCGCCTATCTGTTGCGTCTGACCGAGCGGCCATCTATCGACGAGTCGGCATTCGCCGAGGCACGCGTCGAGGTGGAAGCCGAGTTGCTACAGGCGCGCCGCAATGAAGCTCTGCAGACCTGGTTTGTGCAGATTTTCGAGAGTGCCGACATCGAGGACCATCGCCACCTGTTCTACTCCTTCTGACAGTCGAGGAAATACAACCGATGCCAGCCCAACCCGGTAGCACGCAGATCGGCTTCGTCGGCCTGGGGATCATGGGTGCACCCATGGCCGAGCACCTGATCAAGGCGGGATTTTCACTGAAGGTCTACAATCGCACCGATCGGCCGCGCGTACAGCAGGTCGTAGAAGCGGGTGGCCAACGTGTGGACACGCCACAAGCAGCGGCTGAAGGCAGCGATGTGATCATCACGATCGTTACCGATACGCCTGATGTGGAGAGTGTGATCCTTGGGGCAGAGGGCATCATTCACAGCGTCAAGAAGGGCGCCACCGTCATCGACATGAGTACGATTTCCCCGCGTGTGACGCAAGAGATCGCGGCGACACTGCGGGACAAGGGTGTGGACATGCTCGATGCGCCCGTCAGCGGCGGCGATGTTGGGGCGCAGAACGCGACACTGTCCATCATGGTTGGTGGCGAGCAGCAGGTGTTCGATGCCTGTCTGCCGGTGTTTGAGGCGATGGGCAAAAATATCAATCTCATCGGCGGCAATGGCGCCGGTCAGACGACGAAGGCCTGTAACCAGATCGCCGTGGCGGGTGCCAACATCGCTATGGCGGAGGCGCTGATGCTGGCGGCGGCGTCCGACCTCGATGTCGGCAAGGTCGTCGATGCCATCAGTGGTGGCGCCGCCGGTTCGTGGCAACTTACCAACCTGGGGCCAAGGATCGTCGCCGGCGATTTTGCCCCTGGATTCATGGTGCGTCTGCAGCAGAAAGATCTCAAGCTCGTCATGGCGGCGGCCAATGACGTCAAGTTGGCGCTGCCCGGTGTGAGTCTGGCACACCAGTACTTCAACATCGTCGAGCGCCTTGGGTGCGCCGAGGAAGGCACGCAGGCGCTGATCAAAGCATACGAGGCTCAGGCTGGGAAGGAAGCGCGGGCGTCGTAGACGTCGCGCGCGATCGGTTGCGGGGGATGCCGTGCTCTCTCTAAATCATATCGGTGTATTGCTGCGGGACGAAGAACAGCCATTCCCGTTGGCAGAGATCCGAAATCTGTTCGATGCCCACGGTATCGTCATGACCGTCATCGAGGATGACGCTCCGCCTCCTGGCGACATCGACCTCGTCATGGCCATGGGTGGCGATGGCACGGTACTGCGGGCTCTCGATATCAGTCGCGAAACCCCCGTGTTGGCCATCAACTACGGTACCGTGGGGTTTCTGACCGCCGGCGATCGGACCGACCTGGCGGCCATCTTGCAGCGACTCGTCGCCGGTGACTATCTCCTTAGCGAACGGTTATGCCTCGAGTGCCACCATCCCGGTGGCATCGTGCGTGCTGTCAACGAAGTTATGGTGCGCTCCAGTAATCGTCTCGTCTTCGTCGATGTTTTCGTCGATGATGCCAAGATCCGCACGATCATAGGCGATGGCGTGGTTCTGGGTACACCTACAGGCAGCACCGGTTTTTTGCTGTCCGCCGGTGCGCCGATCGTCATGCCGGAGGTTCGTTGTCTGGTTCTCGATGGCATCAACGAGTACAACTTCAGCTCGCGCTCGCTCATCCTCACGCCGGAAGCCAAAATCCGACTCAGCATCACTCGCGAGACGCGTGAGCCCGAGGTGATTCTCATCGCCGACGGGAGGCGCATTACGACGCTACGCCCCGGCGTAGATCTCGAGGTCGTGTCGTCGCCGAAGACGGCCCGTCTCGTGTACTTTGACCCAGGTTACTTTTTCAGCAACCTGACATCAAAACTTTCATGGTAAGGGTGGAATGAGGCTCGCAATTACCGGTGCCGATCGGCCTATGGGAGCAATGCTGTGTCGGTGTCTGGCAGTGGACCACGAGGTGTTCCCTGTAGGCGCTGCCGACGAACCTGCGCACGACCTCGGAACGGCAGGGGTATATCGTTGCACCGATCTGGGGCAGCCAGCGCCGGCGGCGGCCGCGATTCAGGGCGCAGAGCTGGTTGTTCACGCAGAGCCGCATGATTCTGTCCTCGGCGAGGGTGCCGGGAGTGAGGCGGAATTGCTTGAGAGGATCAGTCGCGGCACATACGTCCTCGTGCAGGCCGCCGTCGAAGCCGGTATCGGTCGCATCATCCTGATCAGCCAGATGCAACTGTTTGATTCTGTTCCTGAGGAGTATGAGGTAAATGCCGGCTGGTTACCCCGACCGCGGCCGGAGGCATCCTCTCTGGCGCCCTATCTGGCGGAACTCACCTGTCGTGAGATCGCCCGGGTCGGGTTGATCGAGGCGGTGAATCTGCGCATGGGTGATCTCGACGGGGCGGAAGGTACCAGCGCTGATGATGCCGTGGCGGCTGTGCAAAATGCGCTGCGTGTCGATGTGCTCGGCGCCGGCTACCACTGGTATCAGCAGCACGTCGTCAGCGGCGGGCGCTTCGCACCATTGGCAGGACAGTAAGGATGGCGACGGTAGCAAGTGGCAAGGTGGTGATTTTCGGCGCCGGGGGACCTGTTGGTGCGGCGACGATCGCCGCACTCAAGGACCACTACATCCTGCGCTGCACGGACGCCGTAGCTCTCGACCAGATCGTCGCCGGGCAGCGTCGACAGAGTGCCACGGCCCCCCTTCCCGAATTGCTGGAAGCGCCGCACGAACGCACCGTCGTCGATGTCACCGACTACGACCAGGTGCGCGAGGCGTGCGAGGGCATGGACGCGGCCATCAATCTGACCGTTTTGCGGCACGTGCTCGACAAAGCGTTCGCCGTCAATACGGTAGGTGCTTACAACGTCGCCAAGGCGGCGGCGGACGCCGCCTTGAAAAGGCTCATCCACACGGGGCCATTCCACACTCGAATGTCACATCGCACCGATTACTGGCAGGATCACCAGGTCACCGATGACGTTCCCCTGCACCCAGGGGATGATCTCTATGCTTTGAGCAAGTACCTCGGTGGCCATATCACGCGGGTCTTCGCCGAAGAACGGGGCCTCGATGTGATCACCTACCTGTTTTGCGGTTTCCGCCCACGGATGATCCAGCCCGGCGAAAAAGGCAAGGGCATCGGACCCTTCACCATCAGTTGGGAAGACTCGGGGGAGTCCTTCCTGTACGGACTGCGGGCGGGAGAGATGCCGACACCATATGAGGTATTCTTTATCGCCACCGACTCGCCCGACCGGAAGTACCGCGTCGACAAGGCGCGGCGTCTGCTCGGTTGGCAAGCGACCGACACCTTCGAAGCACTGTACCGCCGCCCCACGAGCTGAAGGGCCAGTTACAGGATGCCGACACGCAGCTCGTCAGCGGCATCGATGCGGTCACTCGGAACGACGATGTGCAACTGTCCAACCTCCTCCGGTGTCAGTTCAGACAGTCTCTCCACCAGCCCTAGAAAGCGGTCGAGTTCTTCTGCCTCGGCGATGTCCTTTCCCAGACTCAGCAGCTTGCGCACGTAGTCTTCCCGTTGAAAAGGGCGCGCCCCCAGAGAGTGCGCATTCGGATTGTCGAGTCCTTCGCTGAGGGTTGTTCCATCCGCCATGGTTACCACGACTTCGGCGCCGAATTTTTTTCCATGGAAGTCGGGATCGTGGTATGACTTTGTCCACTCTTCGACCTCCTCCGTACTGATCTTGTGCCACAACGAAATCGTCGAGGGGCGACGGGCACGCTCGGGAGTGTAACTGTCGGTGTGGTGCCAGGTGCCATCCTCCCAGGCGACAGCGAGGATGTACATGGCACTGTGGTCGAGGGTTTCGCGTGTGGAGTTCGGGTCCATTTTCTGTGGGTCCGCTGACCCGGTGCCGATGACAAAGTGGGTATGGTGGCTGGTACGGATGACGACCTTCTGGATGTCGTCCAGTCGGAGTTGCCGTCTATGCAGGGCGAAGCCGATATCGATCAGTGCTTGAGCCTGGTATTCGGCGGAATGTTCCTTCGTGTAAGAATCGAGAATGGCACGCACCGGCTCACCAGGCGTCGGCAGGGGCACGTGATAGACGGCCTCGGTTCCGGACAACACCCAGGCGATCACGCCGTCTCGACCTTCGTAGATCGGTGACGGCGCCTGTTCTCCGAGCAGGGCCCGGCCTACTGCCTCAAGGGCGGTCTTGCCCGATTGTCCTGGTGCGTAGGCCTTCCAACTGGTGATCTCCCCCTTGCGTGACTGTCGTGTGGAGCAGGCCAGGTGCAGGCTCTGGTTGATGGCCTGATAGATCGTCTCCGTGGGCAGACCCAGGAGGGTGCCCGTGCCAGCCGCTACAGCAGGGGCAAGATGGGCGACGTGGTCGATCTTGTGTTCGTGCAGGCAGATGCCTGTGACAAGGGCCATCTGTGTTTCGTAGGCGATGAGAATACCGCGCAGCAGTTCGGCCCCGCCTTTGCCGGCCTGTTGAGCGGCGGCCACAAGGGCAGGGATCGTATCCCCCGGGTGCGAATAATCGGCGGCCAGGTAACAATCGTGGAAGTCGAGTTCACGCACGGCGACGCCATTGGCCAACGCCGCCCACTCGCAGTGGAAGGTGCGTCCTGCTGGCAGGCCGAAGAGGGTGGCACCTCTGTTCGCAGGGTGGGGATAGCCCAGGGCAAGACGCCGGGCGTTGGTCACAGGTGTCCGGTTGAGTGCGGCGAGGGCGACCGCAGCATTGTCGATGATGCGGTTGCCCACCATCTGCGAGGTCTCGTCGAGGATGGGAGCTTCCGTGGAAGCGATTGACGCGATCTTCCACGCAAGTTGCTCCTCACGTGGTAACACCACACCCTCGGCGTGTGTACGTACCTCATGGATCTGCATCGGCTGCACTCACTCCAGAATCGGGGACAGGTTCATGTCTGAAGACTTGCTGGCCATACCCGCCCAGCTGCATCGTCAATTTACGGTTGGTAGACGACGGCCTGATTGTAGGGGATGATCAGGGGATTCACGCCTTGCGGTAGGTGCTGGGCCCACTGTTGTGGGTCGTAGTCACGCTGGACGAAGCAGCCGTAGTGGGTGGGGATCGCAGTCTGTAACCCCAGTGCCCCGGCGATCTTGCCTGATCCTTCGAAGAAAGGGAACTCCCCTTCTTTGGGGTGGTTGGTGAGAAAGCCAACTTGCGGTTTCAAGTCGCGAATCGGCGCCAACAGCGTTTCGTGGTCGGCGAAATTGTTGATTGGATCGCCCGAGATGTAGATGCGGATGTCGCCCGTGTCGACGACAAAACCGAGGTGTTGTACGTCTGGCGCCTTGATGTCGGCGTCTGGATCGCCGTCGTGCGGTTTGGCGAATACGGTGTGGGCCGTTACGGAGCCCATCTTCGCGTTGTCACCGGCGGTGACCTCGGTTATGTGGGCGTCGGCGATGCCACCCTCCCTCATGCGGGCACAACTTNNGTACGTACCTCATGGATCTGCATCAGCTGCACTCACTCCAGAATTGGGGACAGGTTGCATGTCTGAAAACTTGCTGGGGGCCTTATGGGGCCTGGGCGGAGCTCATCTCGGTGACGCACCGCCGCGGCTCTCCTTCCGCCGCGACGAATTCGTTGGTGTCAGCGCCTGGCGCAAGCACGCCCCCGGACGAAGGCCGTGTTTCTTAAACCCGCCCGCTCGTGGGCTCCTGCCGGCGATGCTGGCCCTGCACGATCATGGCGGCCGCAAGTATTTCGTCCCACCGGGAGATCGGGTGCCTGCCAGGCCGCCGCCATCCCCAGATCGCCGAACACCAACGCGAGCACTACAGCGACCGCGGATGGGCCAATGAGATCGCCCGTCGCGGGTACGCCGTGCTTGTGCCGGATGAGTTCCTCTTCTGTCGGCGGATCCGGTATGCCGACGTGCCTGAGCATCTGCGTGCGAATCTC
>DPVW01000251.1:0-9010 GCA_003529325.1 Candidatus Latescibacterota bacterium
GGGGATTGGCACGTCGTCGCGGCTCGTGCCCGCCGGTAGACAGGACGCCGATGGCGCCTGGCATCTCGGGGTCCTCGTACAGGCCAACTTTGGTAGCCGCCACCACATGGTCGTCAATGGTGTGCCCGTGGGACGGGAGATCGTCGATCTAATGCCCGAGCGGGGCAGTCCGAAACAGGAGTCGCCGGGCAATTCTCTACTCATCGTCATCGCCACGGATGCGCCTCTGCTGCCAGTGCAGTTGCAGCGTCTGTGTCGGCGCGCCGTGCTCGCCATGGGACGCACCGGCGCCGTCTCGACCCACGGCAGTGGTGACCTGGCCATCGCCTTCTCTACCGGCAACGAAGTCGGTCCGGCGGCAGCAGATAGTCTGCAAGTCCTGCATAGCTCACGCATGAGCTGGATGCACACCGCCGTAGTCGAGGCCACAGAAGAGGCGATCCTGAACTCCTTGACGATGGCGACGACGATGATTGGCAGGGATGACAACACGATTCATGCACTCCCCCTCGACCGGTTGCTCGATGTCATGGGCCGGTACGGCCGGATCGGCTGATGCGGCTGCGGGATCTCGGTCTCTCCGTGGGGGAACTACCGACAGGACCACTCAACGCCATCATCGACGTGCCGGGCGTGCGTGTAGGTCATGCTCGCGGGGCCGTGGGTGGCATCACGGTGGTGTTGCCTTTCCCTGACGCACCAAAACGATACTACGCCGGACGCTGGTCTCTCGACGGGGGTGACGAGACGACGGCCCTGAATATGCTCGAGGATTTCGGCGCCCTGTCGACACCCATCGCGTTGGCACCAGCCTCGGCGGTAGGGCGGGTTTACGATGGATTTCTCGACTACGGTTTCGGCCACGACACAGGCCTTGGCGAGGACGAGGGTTGGCCCCCGGCGGTCATCGCCGTCGATGGTGTGCCGGAGCCAGCTGTGTCGCTGCACGCCGCACTCGGGGTGGCTCAGGTGGAGGCAGCGTTGTCGATGGCCACGTCGAGTTTTGTCGACGAGGGTCAGGTCGGCGTCGGTCAATCGCTGGCTGCCTTCGGTGTTCGCGCCGGCATCGGTACCGCGTCGCGGCGTGTCGATGGGGGTACTGTAGGCGTGCTCGTCGCCGCCAATGGCGGTGAACCGCAGCGCCTGTCGGTGAATGGCATTCCCGTGGGACGTTGGCTCGCCGGACAGATCGCCCTGCCCCCGTCACGGCGTCGCACATTCGCCGCCGTCATCATGACGGATGCACCCCTGCTGCCTGGCCAGCTCAACCGCCTCGCTCTGCGGGCGGCTTTCGGACTGATCCGGGTCGGTCTGGTGGATGAACAGACGACGACGGGGACGATCCTTGCCGTATCGACCACCGGTCTCGACGACGACATGCCGGGCCTTGCTGCCGGCACGGTCACGGCACGTCAGACCCCCGAAGCGGGGTTACCGGCGCTGTTCGCAGCCGCTGCCGATGCCGGCGAGGAGGGGGTACTCAATGCCATCGTTGCGGCTCATGCTCAAAACACCACAAGTGGGGTGCCCGGATTGGCCATCGATGCCTTCCGCGGCGCCGCGTCTCCATGAGTGCAGGGTCAACGGCGGACTGGATTCAGGACAGCCGTCAACGCTCCGCATTTCGTCGTCGACTGTTGGCGTGGTATGGAAAGAATCAGCGGGACCTGCCGTGGCGGCGCACGGCGGATCCGTATGCCGTGTGGCTGTCGGAGATCATGCTGCAGCAGACACGGGTCGAGACGGCCCGTGGGTACTACGAACGGTTTCTGCAGCGCTTTCCCACGGTCACCGACCTCGCCGTCGCCGACGAGGCGGACGTTCTCAAACTGTGGGAAGGTCTCGGCTATTATTCCAGGGCTCGCAATCTGCACCGAGCGGCGCAGACCATCGTCGAACGGCACGATGGTGATCTCCCCGACAGCTACGAGGGACTGATCCGACTACCCGGAATTGGACCGTACACGGCGGCTGCCCTCAGTTCCATCCTCTTTGACCGACCACATCCCGCGCTCGATGGCAATGTCATGCGCGCCCTCAGTCGCTTGCTGCGTGTCGAAGAAGATCCCCGTCGTGCCTCGGTGCGGGCCGAGATGGTGCGTGCCGGCGAGGCCTTGATGCCGCGCACTGGAACCGGGGATCTGAACCAGGCGCTCATCGAGCTGGGGGCCAAGGTCTGCACGCCGAGACAACCCGGCTGTGGCAGCTGTCCTGTCGCCAACTGGTGCCGAGCATATAACGAACTCGAGGATCCCTCGGTGCTGCCCGTGCGTGTGCCACGTAAGAAGCGTCCCCATCTGCAGGTGACGGCGGGCATCATCAGACGACGGGGCAAGGTGCTGATCGCACAGCGTCCCGCAGGCGGTATGCTGGCGGGGTTGTGGGAGTTTCCTGGTGGCAAGCAGGAACCTGGCGAAAGTCTGGTCGAATGTCTGCGTCGTGAAATCGGCGAAGAACTCGGCATCCTCATCGACGTCGAGGAGGAGGTCGCCTGCGTGGACCACGAATTCACCCATCTGTCCATCACCCTGCACGCCTTCTCTGCACGGTATCGTTCGGGGCGGGTGCGTGCCATCGGCTGCTCAGCATTCGAGTGGATCGACACCGACCGTCTGCAACAGTTCGCCATTCCGCGGGCCGATCACCGTGTTTTAGAAGAGCTCGCCGTCGCTGGGACGAGTCTGGCAGCTCTCATCAACAGGGAGTAATCGCAACGTGGAGCGAGGGACAGAATCAGGATGGTTTGACATGCGCCAACGGGCGGTCGGTCTGTTCACCCGCGGGGTTGCCATGGGCACGGCGGATGTTATTCCCGGGGTCTCGGGAGGGACCATGGCGCTGATTACCGGCATCTATGATGAACTGGTAGGCACCGTAGCCGGCATCGATCAAGATCTCCTTGTGGCGTTATCGCGTGGCCGCTTCCGAGAGGTCGCCCAGCGGGCCAATCTCAGCTTCCTCCTACCGCTGTTGGCGGGGATCTTCACCGCCATCGTCACACTCGCCAAGGGCATCATGTGGCTACTTGAGTATCACCCCATTCCCGTCTGGGGTGCTCTCACCGGACTGATTGCGGCGAGCCTCATCGTCGTGGCGCGGCAAGTCACGGGCTGGAACGCGCCTACGCTTGTTGCAACACTCGTCGGCACTGCTGCCGGTTACACGGTAACCCTGCTCGTACCGGTGGAGACGGGGACGGAGTGGTACAAATTCATCGGCGCCGGTCTCATCGCCAGCGTCGCCATGATCCTGCCAGGAATCAGCGGCTCTTTCCTGCTCGTCGTCATGGGTAAATACCAACAGGTCCTGGGCGCCGTGAACGAGCGTGACCTGCTGATCATCGGGCTTTTCGGTGTCGGTTTCGCTGCTGGAATTCTCGGATTTTCACGGGTCCTGCGCTGGCTGCTGGCCCATGCTCACTCACTGACGATGGCCTTCCTCGTGGGTCTTATGGCCGGCTCCATGCGCAAAGTATGGCCCTTCCGGCAGCCCCACGATGTGCCTCTGGAAGGTTTCAGCTGCGTGCTGCCTGCCAATTGGAATGGTGAGGTGTTATTTGTATTCGGACTCATGCTGGTCGCCGCCGTCGTCGTCCTCGTCATCGAACGTGCCGCCCGCAGCGCGTCCATGTGACCCCTAACTATTCAGCCCAATGTGTTGTCGCTGTCTCGTCGAGCTTGGGAGAAGCGTCGTACCCGGCGCACGAGGATGAACACGAGCCCGGCGAGGGTGGTATACATCAGGACGCGGTAGAGGATATGGTCCCAGCCAAGCAGCACAGGCCACAGGCTGAGGACGCAGAGCAGGATGAACACATCTTCCATGACGCGCACTCGACGGCCCGGGACAGGTGCGTCGTTTTGATCCTCTTCTTCGGTGGTCGGTGGCCAGCTCACGCGTCCGGTTTGCTCCCATTTAACGTCTTATAGATCGAATAGTTCTTCAATACTTTTTTCACGTAGAGCCGTGTCTCTTTGTATGGGATGCGTTCGACGAAGGTGTCGGCATCCTCGATGGGAAAACGTTCGAGCCAGCGTCGTGCCACCCTGGGACCGGCATTGTACGCCGCCAGCCCGAGTGGGAACTGCAGGCCATTTGAGCCTGCGGTAAAGGAGCGTACCTGGTCGCCGAGGAAGCGCGATCCAAGCTGAATCGACACACCGGGGTCAAACAACAGACGCCGCTCGAAGGAACTGACGCCCAGGCTTCTGGCCAGCTTGCGTCCCGTCTGCGGCATGATCTGCATGAGGCCCACGGCGCCAGCGTGGGAGACGGCGCCCTCGTTGAAGTAACTCTCCTGACGGATTACGGACAACACCAGATACGGATCGACGCTGGCGTCGCGGGCGGCGTCGGCGACTTCATCCCAGTAGTAGCTGGGGTAGAGACGGTGGATGTCGTCGTCCTGGCGCGCCGAGCGTGTGCTCAGTAACAGGGCTCGGTCATGCAGGCCGAGGATGTCGTAACTGTCGCGCAGCACAAGGATGGCGTCAAAATCGCCCTTGTTGAGATGTTCTGCCAGGCGCAGCTCCCGCTTTGCTGCCGCAGCCAAACCCAACTCGCCCAAGGCCATCGCCCGCTGCACGTAGTCGGCACCGGCGACAGCGCTCAGATCCGGGTTGGTAACATCGAGAGGGGCGCGCAGCACGGGGTGTGACAGGGCGAGATGCGGTTCGCCGTAGCCCAGGCTGATGGCACGTGCTGCGTAGTAGGAGCGTGGGAACCCACTCGCCGCCTTGGTGAAGAGTCTATCCGCCTCCTCCGGTCGGCCGAGATGGGACGCAGATTTCCCGGCCCAGAACAGACTTTGATCGACGATATGTGGCTGTTTCGCCTGCTGGCCTACACGCAAAAAAATCTGCAGGGCGTCGGCGTGTTGCCCAAGACAGTAGCGGCTGAATCCTTCTCCCCAGGCCGCCTCCTCGGCGTGCTCGCTGCCGCCATATTCGGTGGCCAGAGAGGCGTAGATACGCCCCGCCGTGGCAAATGCGTCGCGCCGTTCTGCCGCCTTTGCAGCCTGCCACAGAGCGTCGTCGGCAAGTTCGTGTTGCGGGTATCGACGTGAGAAATCGACGTATGTCTCCACCGCCTGCAGATCTTTGTTGCCGCTGACCTGCAATCCCGCCAACCGATACAGGGCCGATGCCCAGCCATAACGTTCGTGCAGTCGCTCGAAGGTGTCTCGTGCGCGTGCCAATTGGCCGGAGCGGGCATAGGCGCGGCCGAGCACGTATTCGGCGCGAGGTGCTGATTGGTGACGGGGTTCGGCGATGAGCAATTTTCGCAGATCGTTGATGGCGCGACGATCGTCCTTGTGCCGATAGAAGACCTGGGCCCGCGCGAAACGCTCGTCCCAATCTCTCGGCGTCAGTCTGCGCGAGGCAGAAAGCGCCAGAGGATGCCCCGGGAAACGGTCCATCAACTCGAGTCTGGCGTCGCGGCTGCCGGTGTCATCACCGAGCAGACGAGAGACTTCGCCGATGCGGAAGAGGATCTCGGGGGAGGTCCCCACGGCGGCGCGTTGATCCTGATACATCTGCAGGGCTTGGCGATACTGTCCGCCCGCACGCAGTATGGCACCCAGATAGAGCCGCGCAGAGTCCGCCACTGCGGGGCTCACACTCAGGGACAGCAAGTCGCGGTAGCCGGTGATGGCCGCGCTGCTGTCAGCAGTTGATGTTGCCAGTATTTCGAGGCTGCGCGCCAGCCATAACCGACGGTACCCCTCCAGCAGGGGGGAGGTGCCCTCGAGGCGCAGCAGCCGCGCATAGGCGCTGTCGGCTAAATTCAGGGCACGTTCGCAGACAGCGAGGCGATATTGGTGGAGAACGCTCTGCTCAGGCCCTGGCGTCTGGCGAGAGAGCAGATCGTAGGCCGGTTGAAACTGCTGCCGACGAATCAGCAGCGCGGCATCGGAGAGCTTGGATCGGGCACGACTCGTCGGTCCCCCGGTCAGGAAGCGGGCGACGAAGGGCAGCAGGACAAGGGCGCACAGGGCAATTGTGCCGAGTGCCAGAGGGGCTTTGACGGGCATGACGGGGGCCGTGTGAATCGTCGTACGTGGAGGAGATCGGGCGGCAAAGATAGCGACCCCGACTGCAACCGGCCACAGAAAAGCCGTCTCCTGTTGGCGTCAGCCGTCGCTGTCGTTGCCACCCATGGCGTTGCGCAAGGTGGCGGCGAAATCCTTGTCGCCAGTTCCGCCCCTGGTGGAGGTGGCACCCTCTCCCGGCTGATTCGACGCCTTCTCCAGTTCCTGCAGATTCTTACGGATGTCCCGCAGAGCCGTAGAGATCTGGCGATCGATATCCTGCAACCGTCGATCGATATGGGTCTGTGAGAGGGGTGTGAGCTCCATCGTTCCCTGGTGCGACTCGCGCAAATAGGTGTACGGAAAAGGCTTCCGAAGAGAAAGCTCCCGGCAACCTTCTGCATGCAATCCGCGTGCCGTTCTCAATCGGATTCAGGGAATTGCAAACAACACAAGAATAAACAGGGGGTTATGACGGAAACCGCGGTCCATACATCGATGGCTGATGGGAAGGCTCTTCCGCGTCATGCCGCCACAGGGCGGCAAATCTTGCCGCCCTCTGCGGTCGGTATGATGGTGCTGGCGTGTGGTTCGTCTATTTGCGGCGTGGGGCGGTGATGTGTGGGCTCAGATCGTGATAGGCTTCGGCGGCCTCCATGATCGTCTCCGACAGGGTCGGATGGGGATGGATGGACAGCGCCACATCTTGCACAACAGCGGCCATCTCCACCGCCAGGACCCCCTCAGCGATCAATTCGCCAGCTCCCGGGCCGGCGATGCCGACGCCGAGAACTCGTTCGCTCTGCGGATCGACGATAAGTTTCGTGACGCCGTCGCTCCGTCCCTGCGTCGTGGCTCGGCCTGATGCCGCCCAGGGGAAACGGGCGACCTTGATGTCGCGTCCTTCGGCCTCGTGTTCGGTGAGCCCGCACCAGGCGATCTCGGGATCGGTGTAGACGACACTCGGAATCGCATTCGGCTCGAAGGCGGAACGTTGTCCCGCCATGACCTCGGCGGCGACGATGCCCTCGTGGGAGGCGGTATGCGCCAGGGCGGAACCGATGACGTCGCCGATGGCGAAGATCGACGGCTCCGCGGTGCGTCGTTGCACGTCGACCTCGACGAAGCCATGGTCCGTGAGTCGTACCTTGGTGTTGTCGAGGCCGAGATCCTCGGTGTTGGGTCGCCGACCGATGGACAGCAGGATGCGGTCGAAGGTGAGCGTCGAGGGATCGCCTCCGGCGGTCGGTTCCCAGGTGACGTCGAGGGCGTCGCCATTGTCGACGACACCGGTGACCTTGGTGTTGAGGTGGACCCCTTCGAACTGCGTCTCCAGACGTTTGCTCAGTACGCGCACAAGGTCACGGTCTGCCGGTGGGATGAGACCGTCTGTCATTTCGACGACGGAGACCTTCGATCCCAGCGCGGCGTAGACCTGACCCAGTTCCAGGCCGATGATGCCACCGCCAACCACGAGCAGTCGTTCGGGTATGTCCTGTAATTCCAACGCACCCGTCGAATCCATGACACGGTCCGAACCGATGTCGAAGGCGGGTAACATGACGGGGCGGGAGCCCGTCGCCAGGATCGCCTGCTCGAAGGTCAAGCTCTGCTCAGCGCCGTCGTGCAGGTCGATTTTCAGCGATTGGGCGCCGGTGAACCGGGCTCGACCGCGCACGTAGGTGACCTTACGCGCCTTGGACAATTGACCGAGACCACCTGTCATCTTCGCCACAACACGGTCCTTGAAGGCCCGCAGAGCATCCAGATCGATCTGCGGTTCGCCGAAGGTGACCCCCCACTCGGCTGCTTCTCTGGTTTCGTTGAGCAGTTTGGCTACGTGCAGCAGGGCCTTCGACGGGATACAACCCCGATACAGACAGACACCCCCGGGGTTCTCGTCAAGGTCGATGAGGGTGACATCGAGGCCGAGATCGGCGGCGCGGAAGGCGGCGACGTAACCACCGGGGCCACCGCCGATGATGGCAATCTGAGTTCTGTCGGCGGCCACTGGTTTCAGCCCTCAAAAGCGAGGAAGTAGGGATTTTCGAGGCCCTGGGAGATGTAGCGGAGGAAGCGGGCCCCATCGGCGCCGTCGATGACGCGGTGATCATAGGAAAGGGAAAGGGGCATGATCATGCGGGGCTGCAGTTCGTCGTCGACGTAGACGGGCTGCGTGCTACTGCGAGCGACACCGAGGATGGCTACCTCAGGTGCATTGACGATGGGCGTAAAGGCGGCACCGCCGATACCGCCGAGATTGCTGACGGTGAAACAGCCGCCCTGCATATCATCGATGGAGATCTTGCCGGTGCGCGTCTTTTCTGCCATCTCCCCCAGTTCGATCGAGATCTGTGTGATCGACTTCTGGTCCACATCGCGGATCACTGGGACCAGCAAACCACGCTTGGTGTCCACGGCGACGCCGATATGGCAGTACTTCTTGTAGATAATCTGTTCACCAGTCATGTCGATACTGGCGCTGAATTGTGGAAACTTGCGCAACGCCGCAGCGGCGACCTTCAGGATGATGGCAGTCGGTGTGAGTTTGGCGCCGGCCTTTTCCACCTGCTTGCCGAAGGCCTTGCGCCAGACCTCGAGGTCGGTGACGTCAGACTGATCGAACTGTGTCACGTGTGGGATCGTCGACCACGACGCGGACATACGCTGGGCGGTGATACGCCTTACGTTGCTGAAGGGCTCGGCTTCGATATCCCCCCACTTGCTGAAGTCGGGCAGCGGTATGGCAGCAGCAGCAGGGCTGGAAGCGCGATTCTCGTGCAGCTTCTTCGAGTGCGCCTTCACGTCTGCCTCCGAGATACGGCCCCCGGGCCCGCTACCGGCAATGACACTGACATCGACGCCGATCTCGCGTGCCAATCTCCGGATGGAGGGGGCTGCCGGCACCGGTGTAGAGGTGCCGGCACTGGCGGCGGCTGGCGCTGCGACATCTGTAACCGACGCTGCAGGTGCAGGTGC
>DPVW01000251.1:9312-17776 GCA_003529325.1 Candidatus Latescibacterota bacterium
TGCAGGTGCAGGTGCGGGCGAAGTCGCAGGCGCAGGCTGGGGTGCGGTTACGGGCGTCGGTTCGGCAACCACTGCCTCCAGGGTGACGATCAGTTGCCCCACCGTTGCGTGGTCGCCGTGCTGAACGTGGATCTGTTTGATGATTCCCGCCGAAGGGGAGGGCATTTCGACGACACCCTTGTCGATCTCGAACTCAACCAGGCCTTGCTCCGCCTCGACGCTGTCTCCCGGGGAAACCAGGATGCTGACAACGTCTCCCGCATCGACGCCTTCGCCGAGTTCGGGTAGAGAGACCGCGATCGAACTCAAGGCGGAAATTTCAAGGGGTGCCGGTTCCGGCTCCGCAGCTGCGGCAGGTTGCGCTACAGGCTCGGCGGGGCCCGCTACCGACGCACCCTCGCCATCGACCACCAACAAGACCTGACCCACATTCGCCTGGTCCCCCTTGGCGACCAGGATCTCCAATACAGTACCGTGTACAGAAGAGGGGACTTCGATGACAGCCTTGTCCGTCTCCAGCTCGATAACGGGCTGGTCTTCTCTCAAGGAATCTCCTACGGCGACGAGGACACTGATGACCTCGCCGGACTCGATGTTTTCACCGAGGTCGGGCAGTTTGAACTCAGCCAAGTGATATATCCTGCTCAGGCGGTGACAGGGTTGGGTTTCTCGGGGTCGATGCCAAACTCTTTAATGGCGGCCGCCACGACTTCATGGCCAATCTTTCCCTCGTCGGCGAGTGCACTCAGGGTCGCGATGGCGATCCAGCGGGCGTCCACCTCAAAGTGGTTGCGCAGGGCGTCACGTCCCTCTGAGCGCCCAAAGCCATCGGTGCCCAGCGACACCGGCGTCTTCGGGAACCAGCGAGCGATGGACTCGGGCAGGGCCTTCACGTAGTCACTGGCGACGACAAAGACACCCTTGGCGTCGCCGATACATTCGGTCACCCACGGCACCCGCTTTTCCTCACCCGGGTGCAGACGGTTCCATCGATCGACATCAAGTCCGTCGTTGTGCAACTCCTTGAAGGATGTCACACTCCAGACGTCGGCGGCAATTTCGTATTTCTCCTCCAGCAGAATCTGCGCTTCGAGGGCCATATTCATGATCGCACCGGCGCCGAAAATCTGCGCCTTCAGCTTACGAGTCTTGCTGGCCTTGCGGAAGGGATACATACCCTTCAGTACGCCCTCCTCCGTCACCCCCGTCGGCATGGCGGGCATCGGATAGTTGTCGTTCTCCACCGTCAAGTAATAGAACACGTCCTCCTGCTCTACGTACATGCGGCGGATACCGTCTTTGATAATGATCTCGATCTCGTAGGCGAAGGCCGGGTCGTAGGCGACGAGATTGGGCACCGGATAGGCGAGCAGATGACTGTTGCCGTCGTTGTGCTGCAGGCCCTCGCCGGCGAGGGTGGTGCGCCCGGCGGTACCGCCCACGAGGAACCCTTTGCAGCGGATGTCGCCGGCAAGCCAGATGAGATCGCCGATGCGTTGCAGGCCGAACATCGAGTAATAGACAAAGAAGGGGATGGTGTTGATACCGTGGCTGGCGTAGGCCGTGCCTGCGGCGATGAAGGAGGACATGGATCCCGCTTCGTTGATGCCCTCCTCCAGGATCTGACCATCGGTAGCCTCTTTGTAATAGGAGAGCGTTTCCCGGTCCACGGGTTCGTACTTCTGGCCAGCATGTGCATAGATACCAAAAGGCCGGAACAATGAATCGAGGCCGAAGGTGCGTGCCTCATCGGGGATGATGGGCACGATGAGATGGCCGATCTCTCTGTCCCGCATCAGTTTGGTCAGGACCCGGCCAAAGGCCATCGTCGTCGCCATGTCGCGATCGCCCGTGCCCTGGCGGAATTCAGTAAACAATTCGTCCGCCGGCATCTTCAGTGGTTCAGCGCGCAGACTGCGCTGCGGCAGGAAACCGCCGAGGGCTTCCCGGCGCTCCTTGAGATAACGGATCTCGTCACTGTCGTCGGCAGGCTTGTAGAAGGGCGCGTTGGCGACGTCCTCGTCATCGATGGGAATACCGAAGCGCGTACGAAACTCGCGCAACTCGTCTTCGTTCATTTTCTTCTGGTTGTGGCTGATGTTCATGCCTTCGCCAGCTTCGCCGAGTCCGTAGCCCTTCACGGTGTGTGCGAGGATGACGGTGGGTCCGTCCGCGTGTTCGACGGCGGCGGCGTAGGCGGCGTGAACTTTGTCAGGATCGTGGCCGCCGCGCCGCATCTTGGCCAGTTGTTCGTCGGACAGGTGCTCCACCATTTTCAACAGGCGCTCATCCGCACCGAAAAATTGCTCGCGGATATAGGCGCCATCGGAGACGCTGTACTTCTGCATCTCGCCATCGACGATTTCGCCCATTCGCCGTACGAGGACTCCTTCGTCGTCGCGTTCGAGCAGGGCGTCCCAGTCATCCCCCCAGATTACCTTGATCACATTCCACCCGGCTCCGCGGAAGACACCTTCCAACTCCTGGATGATCTTGCCATTGCCGCGCACGGGGCCGTCGAGTCGTTGCAGGTTGCAGTTGACGACCCAGGTGAGGTTGTCGAGTTGCTCCCGCGAGGCCAGGGTCAGTGCCCCAAGGGATTCGGGTTCGTCCATCTCGCCATCGCCAAAGAACCCCCAGACGCGGGTGTCATCAACGGGCTTCAGGCCGCGGTCTTCGAGGTATCGATTGAAGCGGGCCTGGTAGATGGACAGGATGGGCCCCAAGCCCATGGAGACCGTGGGGAATTGCCAGAAGTCCGGCATCAACCATGGGTGCGGGTAGGAGGACAGACCGCCCTCCTCACGGGTTTCCCGGCGGAAATTTTCGAGATGGCGTTCGCTGAGTCGACCTTCGAGAAAGGCGCGGGCGTAGATCCCGGGTGTGGCATGCCCCTGGATAAAGACCAGATCGCCACTGGTGTCCTCGGTGGGGGCGCGGAAGAAGTGATTGAGGCCGACTTCGTACAATGTCGCGGACGAGGCGAAGGTCGAGATATGTCCACCGGGGGCGGCGGGATCGCTGTTGGCGCGCACGACCATGGCCATGGCATTCCAGCGGATCAGACTCTTGATGCGCCGCTCGATCTCGCGACTGCCAGGGTAGGGGGGTTGCTGATTGCGTGGGATTGTATTGACATACGGCGTCTTGCCGGTAATCGGCAGGGCCACACCGGCCGCTTCGGCGCGGATGTGCAACTGGTTCAACAGATCGCGAACCTGCTCGGGAGATCGGCTGTCCAGGACGTAGTCAAGAGAGTCCAGCCACTCGCGCAGTTCGAGTCCGACCTCACCATTGGGCGAGATCTGGGTCTTGTCCACACTGACGGTATCGCTCATGAGGTATCTTGATTGAGGTGATGGCATCCCGAGGGAGCCGGCAGAAGGGGCGGGGTGGGACACGGTTGCCGCAACGGGAGGATAGATCGATGGAAATCTAGGCCATAAAATAGTATTCGCCCCAAACACAGGCAAAAGAGATCCCCGCCACGGGAAATCTCTCATTATCCCTAACGGTGTACCGCGCATCATAATCGAGCCCAGTTTCCCAAGCCCGGAATGGCAAACCTGTTGACACCAATTCGCCGGAAACCCTTCACAAGTCGTCATCGTGCTCTGCTGCCCTTTCTGCTGCTGTCGGTGCTGCTGCATCTGCTGACGGTGACACTCGTCAGGGATTGGCGGCAACGGGTGATCGACGTGCGGGTCTTCGAGGCGCGGCTGACACAGATCGCCCGATTCGAACCGAGGCGGCTGATGGCGGAGCGGCCAGTCACCTCACCCAAGACCGAGATGGAATATCGCCCGGTACAGTCACCTGCATCCCCCCTCGACCAAGCGGTGCAACTGGAGGCTCCGCCGCCGCTGGAGGCTGTGCCCGAACCGGTCATCGCAATTCGCCCGATCGATGTGGCGACACGGCAGGATACGTTCGTCTCCGAGCCCGATGACGACGTACAGCGAGCGATGGCGCAGATCGAGGCGTCGCGTGACGCAGAGCGGCAGGAATCGCTGGACCTGATGCGGGTGCAGGATCTTGCGCAGGGCCACGAACGCGCCATCGTCCTGGTGGATCCGAACAACCGACGTAACATCACCGGCTTCCTCAACATCACCAGACTGCATCTGCACGGCGCTGGTGGCGGACCGCTGATCTCGCTCAATGGTCAACCACCGCAGGCTGGCACAGGACTCGAGGGGTTGGCACGATTCATACGGGACCACACCGACCTGCTGATGCAGGTCCGAGATCAACCCTTCCTGTCGGTCAGAGATCCGAGATTGATGGACGACCCCGTACACTTTCTGATCGAAGGAGCGGGTCAGCCGTTGATCGGGGATTGGCCGCTGCTACAACTGACGTCGGTGGAACGCACGTTCCTGGAGAGCTACATGCGTCAGGGAGGGCTGATCTTTTTCGAGGGCACGTCCCGTTTTCTGAGCCAGGCCGTCGATCTGCTCCAGGAGTTATTCGGCGCCGACGCCGGCATTGGTCCAATACCGGTGGAGCATCCGATCTATCACTCGTTCTACGCATTTCCCTCCGGCTTCCCAGGGGAGGATAAGCGCCAGTGGGAGTATCTGGCGCAGCTGCCGCCGTCCTGGGATTATCCCACCCGCCAGGCTGCGGACGTGGCGACGGCCACGGAGGCGGCACTCGCTGGCGGCCCGGCCAATCTGGATCCCAATCAAGCAAACGAAGCTGACCTCAATGCCCTCGGACTGTGGGGGGTGAGTCTCGGGGATACCTTGGTCGCCGTAATAAGTGATCTCGACCTACACACTCGCTGGTTCGGTTCGTTGTCCAACGACCCGGATGTCGTCATCAACAGCGCTCCCGCACTCTATACGGGCATCAACTTGATCATTCATGCGCTGACAAAGAAGGGTTCGCCCGCCAAGACTCGCGCCCTGCCGGCGTGGCGAAAGACACGACCAATGGTCGCCACCACCCGCCCTGTCGATAGCATCGTCGCCGCTGCCAATGATCAGGTCGATCCAGGTCTCTACGACGAACTCGACGCCTCTATCGCCATCGTGCGTGCGCCCCTCGGCAGTTCACTGGGTGCTGGTGGCGTGACGGTTCGGGTGGACGGCCGCCAGCGCATCGACCTACTCAATGGCGCACGGAATGGCCTGCTGCTGCACAATCTGACGCCGGGAGAGCATTGGATCGAACTCGAGTACTCCGGGCAGGTCGAGGGGCTCAGTGTCGTATTGAGAGGAGGTCTGGTGGCGACGGTGACATTTGCTGTCAGCCGCCTGGCGATGTTGAAGAGTGTCCGCCTGGAGGTGCAAAAGACCCAGGTGGCGGCCTCTTCCTGGCGTACGACGTTCTCGGATCTGGACATGGAAGAGGTCTTTCTCGAGGAGGATGACAGCTTTCCCATGCCGCCCTGAATTGCGCCGAAAACGGCAACACCGTATCGTTGGATAACCCCTTGTATTTCCAGCCGGTTGCCAATTGAAATCTCGAATTCTGTTCCGCCCTGTCCTAGTGGTCGTTCTGATTCTGGCCGGCCTCAGTTGCTGGCCTGTCCTGGCGCAGAGCGCCGATTACAGCAGCACACCACGACGGATCGTCGATCCTCGTCCCGCGCGTGGCATCTACGCAACCGCCATGGTTGCCGGTTCGCCCCAGATGATGGCCCTCGCCGATTCCCTCGTCGCCGCCGGTGGCAACACCATCGTCTTCGACATCAAGGATCGTGACGGGGCCCTCAGCTACATCTCCGCCGTATCCCTGGCCCGACAGACACAAGTCACCAGCCTCGCGCCCATACACCAACCGACGGCGCTAGTCGAGCAGCTACACCGACGCGGGCTGTATGTCGTGGCGCGGCTGAGTTGCTTCTACGACGAGCATCTGGCGGCGATACGACCGCAGCTGGCGCCACGACTGCTTGACGGTACACCCTGGACGTCGGGGTGGTTGGACCCGGCCAACGATCAGGTGCAGGAATACCTGCTCGACGTTGTTGAGGAGATCGTTGGCTTCGGCATCGATGAAGTGCAACTCGACTACATCCGTTTTCCGACCGAGACAAGCGCCGACAGTCTGCTCTTCGCGCACGCCGATTCGCTGGCGAAACACCAGGTGATCACCGATTTCGTACGCCGGGTCCGCGATCGGCTCGCAGGATCAGGAGTGCTCCTCGCCGCCGATGTGTTCGGTGTCGCCGCCTGGGGACGTGCCGCCGATCTCGATCGCATCGGCCAGTATCTGCCCGAGTTGCTGCCCCTCATCGACGTGGCGAGCCCCATGCTCTATCCGTCCCACTTCTACGGCAACTTCCTCGGCATGACAAACCCGGTGGAGTATCCGTACTTCCTCGTTTACGAAGGCGTGCGGCGCCTCATTCCCCTCGCCAGGTCTCACGGTGTCGCCGTGCGCCCCTGGATTCAGTCCTTCCCGTATCGCATCCCTGGCTTTGACGAGGCCTACGTTGCCGAGCAGATGCAGGGTGCCGCCGACGCTGGTGCCGACGGCTGCATGTTGTGGCATCCGGAGAGCCGTTATGACGTCGGATTGCCAGCCATGCGACAGGTCATCGATGGTGTCGCCGAACCACAGCCGGACCGCATACCGCAGTTGTTGGGCGACCGTACCGAGATCGTCAACGACCTGTAACCGCGGTTAGGCCACCACCTACTTGTAGGTTTTCATCTGGCCACTCTGCAGACGTTCCCAATAATCGAACAGCGTTGCGCGGATCTGCGGACTGAGCAGCACCCCGGCGACGATGTTGGGGAAGGCCATACCGAGGATCATCATATCGGAAAAGCCGAGCACGTTGGTCAGCGCCGTCACCGACCCCATAAAGACGAAGAAGACGAAGAGTAGCCGGTAGATCAGGATCGAGCGGCCACCGAAGAGATACTCCCAGGCGCGTTCGCCGTAATAGGACCAGGAGATCATCGTCGAGAAGGCGAACATGAACACGGCGATGGCGAGCACGTAACTCGCTCCGGGGATCACCGAATCGAAGGCGGCTGCCGTCATGCGCGTGCCGACGATGAAGTCACCAGACTGAAATTCCGGTCGCAAATAGGCGCCGGTGATCATGCACACCAGGCCCGTCATCGTGCAGATTACGATCGTGTCGATGAAGGGACCGATCATGGCGACGATGCCCTCGCGTGCCGGTTCGTCGGTCTTGGCGGCGGCGTGGGCAAAGGCGGCGGAGCCGAGGCCGGCTTCGTTGGAGAACGCCGCCCGTCGGATGCCCATGATGAGAACACCGGTAAAACCGCCATATATGGCCGATCCGGTGAAGGCCATGCTGACGATGCGACCGATCATGGCGGGTACGTCGGCGATGTGATAGAGGATGATGACCATCGACGCGAGCACGTAAAGTCCGCACATGACGGGCACGATCCGAGAGGTGACGTGGCCTATGCGACGGATCCCACCGATGATGACAAGACCCACAAGGCCTGCCATCAGCAACCCCACAAGCCAGTTGAATTCCTTGAACCACGGCGATATCGTGCCGAGGATCTCGAGGGTTTGGTTCGACTGGAACATGTTGCCGCCGCCGAAAGAGCCACCGATCGTCAGGAAGGCATAGACCACGGCCAGCGTGCGGCCGAATTCGGTCATGCCTTTCTTCGACAGCCCTTCCTGCATGTAGTACATCGGACCACCGAAGATCTGTCCGTCCGCTCTCTTGTTGCGATACATGACCGCCAGCGTACAGGAGGCCAGTTTCGACGACATGCCGAAGATCGCCGTCAGGACCATCCAGAAGATGGCCCCAGGGCCACCGAGGCCAACGGCGATGGCGACGCCGGCGATGTTGCCGAGACCGATGGTCGCCGACAGGGCACTCGACAGCGCCTGAAAGTGTGAGATCTCACCGGGATCATCCGGATTGTCATACCGGCCACGAAGCACGTCGATGGCGTGTCTGAAAGCACGAACGGAGAGCCAGCGGAAGTAGAATGTGTAGTAGACGCCGCCGGCGACGAGGACCGCTACGATCAGGGGAAAGCCCGTGCCGAAGTCGGCGAACAGGAATATGTCCAGCACCTGGACGGTCGCCCCGAAGAGCCCATCAAGGGCGGTGAGATGATCCTGAATCCAGCCATTATCCTGCGCCATTGCTGGTGACGACAGAACCACTACCAGCATCAGGGCGCGTGCAGTAAAACCCATGAGCAGACCTCTTTGCGGAGGGAACAAAGCAAGGCGCAAGTATAGGAAGAACCGCGGCGATCGGTCGACCCCGCTTTAGGACACCATCCAGCAGGATGGCCCGCCACCGTCGCCAGACTCGACGGTATAATGGGTGAGGGCATCCTCGTCGAGGACCACACCGAGTCCCGGTCCGCTGGGCACCCGGACGTAGCCGTCCTCGTAGATCAGCGGTTCGACGATGAGATCATCCTCGCGCGCAAATTGGCCGACGATGTCGCTGCCCAAAGTGCATATTAGGGAGATTAGGGAGATTAGGGAGTTA
>DPVW01000251.1:18068-18301 GCA_003529325.1 Candidatus Latescibacterota bacterium
GGCGTCGCGGCGCAGACGTGGGCGTACGAAGCATCGAGGATTCCCAGATCGAGACCGGAGCCACGCCAGATCCGCATGCCGGCGATTTCGGCCAGGTAACCGAGTCGATTCACCATGGCCATCGTACCCCGCAGATTGAGGATGTCCGCCGCGCCAAGACGGATTGCAGCCAGCACATCCTCCGGACGTTCCAGATGCAGACCCACGGGGATATCGATCCGTTCACGCAGTTT
>DPVW01000251.1:18632-18872 GCA_003529325.1 Candidatus Latescibacterota bacterium
GCATAGTCGGCAAATCCATCGGCCTTTGGCAGGGGGTCCTCGAACAGTTCGACAGGATAACCTTCCAAGGCCTTGGCCAACTCGACGGTGGCGTCGATCGTGTGGAATCGTTGGTTGGGGTCGAGGGTGATACGGAAATCGGGTCCGCAGGCTGCGTAAATCGCCTGCACCCTTTCCACATTCGGATCTTCCAGGACACACTTGATCTTGATGCCGCCGAAGCCCAGGGTCTTCGCCTCA
>DPVW01000251.1:19202-20881 GCA_003529325.1 Candidatus Latescibacterota bacterium
CACCCGCCACACGCGCCAGCTCTTCGGGGGGACGGCGTCCCGACCAGTAATGGACGAGGACCCGGTCGCGGACAGCGCCACCCAGTAGCTGGCACAGTGGTACGCCATGGGCCTGGCCGACGACATCGGCGATGGCGACTTCAAATGCGTGAATCGATGGATTGTGCGCCACGGGCATGACGGCGACGAGGGCTCCCCTGTCCCGGGCATTGACGATGTCCGCGTCATAGGGCAGCGGCAGGTGTAGTAAGGACAGTCGTGTCGGGTCGAGACCGATGAGACTTCGAGCTGCCGAATCGACGGCGGCGTCCGGTGTGCCCTTCCAGGTCTCGCCGAGGCCGATCAGACCCGTGTCGGTGTGCAGGCGGATGATGTGCTTGTCGAGCCCGGCGGTGGCGACGTAGCCGTCACTGGGCGTTTCTACGGGCTGCATGGTGTGGTCGCTGACCTGTGGTACGTGCACGCGCGTGATGTCGATACGGCTGATCTTCATTTGTCCTTCCTCGTAGATTCGTCGTCCTTCCCCAACCTTCTTCGTCCTGGTCGGCAAGGTAAAGGTGAGAGATCATCAACGTCTACTGCGTCTGCTCTCGATGGTGCTCATGGGGCTCGTCGTGCCGGCAGCGGCCCAGCCGTCCATTGGGGATGTCGCCATAATGCTGCAGGAGCTTGGTGTCCAGTTGGCCATGGGTGCGCGACCCCCGTTGTCAGGGGGCCACGTCGACCAGGTCCAGGTGCGGTTGCTGCCGCAGCAGGACGGCGCGACAGAACATGTCGTCTCCTTCGGGTTGCCCTTCGCGCCGGGAGATCTGGTCGACGACCAGTTGATCCACGTCCTCGATGAGGAGGGGGCGAGATCGGCGTGTATACCGAAGCTCTCGCCCATTGGTGGATCGATGCGCAGAAGGGAGTCTCCGTTCGGCGCTGATCCAGTTCCAACTGGCCTTTGACACCCAGCAGGAACGGCGGGTCACGATCCGCTGGGATCGACCACGACAGCGCTCCCGTCGTGGCAAGACCGCCGTTGCCGCGACCCAGGTCGAACGCGAGCAGGAAGGATTTGTATTTCATCAGCCGAAGGTATTGGCGTTGGTGCCACCTGAATGGCTCTGTGCCAGTCTCGTCGCCTGGCAGCAGGTGCCGGCATCCGTCAATGACATAGCGCCATGGTTTGATCAGCACCTGCTCGATCAATTCCCCGGCTCTCTGGTGCACATAGCCTCACCTAAGTATGCACCGCACCTGTATGATCGCCCGGCAACATACGCCAAGATCTACGTCCGTCATGGCCAACCGGAGCAGTTGCAGGCGGCATTGCAGTCGGCGGATTTCTACGTACAGCATCTCGGCGAGGATGGCTTTTTCACCCTCAAGCCGGGGGACCACAAATATGTCTATGCTGAGGGTGCGGCGATCCTCTATCTGCTAACGGGGGACGAGCGTTATCGCCAAGCGGTACTACAGAGTCTCATCAGTTGGTCGAAATGGCAAGCGTGTCGCCTACGTGGGCGAAGGATTCTGGACGGAGCGGCATACCGCTTTCGGCATGGCCGCCTACCTGCACGTCTATGAGCTAACGGGTGATCGCACCTGGCTAGAGGCGGCGCAGCCATTTTTCGACGGGGTCTACAGGCTGCAGGTCAAACCACTCGATGGTGGTCCTGCGGACGGGGCATGGT
>DPVW01000251.1:21233-30699 GCA_003529325.1 Candidatus Latescibacterota bacterium
GGTGTCCTTGGCGATGTATGCAAAGTTCATCGAGCGATACGGGGTCACTCCGGATCGCCAGGGACTTTATTATATGGCCAACTCGCCGGGACGCGGCGCCAGCGTCAATGCGGAGAATCCGCCCCATCACATGGAAGCCTGTTACATTCTGGCCATGGGCTACTACCTTTCAGGGGGCCGGGACAAGGGACTCTACGAGACGCTACAAGGGCTGTGGCCGGTACTGCTGACGGACGGCGCCAATGTGCCGCCACGGAAATTTTCCTGGCGTTTTCTCGAGACCTCCATGTTGATCTGGTTCCTGCAACAGGCAGGGAAGGATGCACGACCATGACATCAACCATGACAATGATCCGGGCTGAACCGTGGGCTCCCCACGCTGCGGCGGCGACCGAGAGTGCGAGTGATCCGCAGAACCGTCGCTATACAACCACTGCCAATGGCACCCTGTCCTGCTGTGGCGGTTGGCAGTTCGTCTATGGCGGCGTGGCCTCCGGCCACCGTTATCGCATCAGCTGGGAAGGGGTGTGGCGCGATCTGGCTGAGCCACTGGATGCGCTCGTGGGACACGTCTATTGGGGCGACATCGCCACCGACTGTTATGCTCCTGGCACGGCGACGGTCTGGGACTACGTGTGTGCCGAGATCGACGAGGGTGTCGCTCGCTTTTCGGCCCAGCTCATCGCCCCGGAAGGGGTGTCTGTCGTCACCGTCCGCAACAGTCTGCGGTGGACGGCAGGTGGATCGGTGGTGATGTCAGAGCCCACGGTGCTTGACCTGGGTGCGCATCAGCAGCGGGCACCGGTACGCGTCGCCGTGGCGACGGGCACAGAGGCGTCCTGTCGCGAGCCCCGCGCCGACGTGCAGCAATGTGTCGATCACTACCTGGGTCTGGCGCAACAAGCCTGCCAGCAGGAGGGGGCTGAGCTGGTTGCCTTGCCCGAGATCTGTCTGCAGTGGCGGGTGCCCGGTCACCCATACGATGGTGCCGTCGAGGTCCCAGGTCCCGAAACCGACGGCTTTGCCGATCTGGCCCGGGCCCACGACGCCGTCATCGTCGTCGGCCTGCACGAGCGCTGTGGCCATGCCGTCTACAACAGTGCTGTCGTCATCGATGCTGACGGTAGCATCGCCGGGATCTATCACAAAGTGCATCTCGCTTCCACGGAGGCGTTGAATGGCATCTTGCCAGGGGATGGGTTCCCGGTGATGGAAACCGGCGTGGGTCGTGTGGGCAGCACGATCTGCATGGACAGTTCCGCCGCGGAGTCGGCACGCATGATCGGACTCAATGGTGCCGAATTTCTGGTGTTGCCCATCATGGGTGACCACCGGGCGAGCACGTGGCACCTGGGTCCGCCAGAATTCGACGAGGAGCGCTGGCGTTGCATTCAACGCACCAGAGCCATGGACAACCAGTTGTGCATGGTGGTGGCGCGCAACATGGGTCGAGGCAGTTGTATCATCGATCGCAGTGGCGAGGTGCTGGCATACAACGATGGCAACCAGGAGTTGGTCGTGGCTGATGTGGCCCTCGACGACGGTTTTCGCAAGTGGAATGGCGGCTGTTTCCGCCAGGTCAACTGGCGCCAGCGACGACCACACCTATATGGCGCCTACGCCAGCGATGACCCCGCAGCGACGCGGATCCTCCGAGCGTGACAGCCGGTCGCTTGCACGAGTTGTTGCGTGTCGACGTCCTTGCCGCCTTCGACCGAGCCAGTTTCGAACGTCAGGGGTACTGGGTGTGGGATGGAATCCTGACCGCCGCCGGACGGCAGCGGTGGTCGGCCAGTCTGCAGCGTATTCAGGACATGAATGACGCCATCGTCGTGGATACCGACTGGGGCGCCATCGACTACGATCGCCGTGGGCTGGTCGCTCCCGAAGCGGAGAAGATCACCCCGGAATTCCTCGCCGCCTGTCGTGGTGGCTCCGAACAGATGCGTTTCCAACCGCCGGGGCTGCGTGACTACATGTATCACCACGGACTCTTTGGTCCCGGTCCAACGCCGGTTGCCGAAGGTTTCGAGTGGCAGGGCATGATGCCCGAATATTTCCCCCTTGCCTACGACGATTTCATCCTCGACATCGCCACCAGTCACCCGCAGATGATGGAGCTCTTCGCCAAACTCCTTGGGCGTCGATTCCTCCTCGACCACGTCCTGACCCTGAACCGGACACCCGGTTCTGCGGGCCGTCGCTGGCATGGGCATTCCTATCGCCAGGGACAACACGAGACACAAAACACAATCGGCAAAGGCAGTACTCCAAGCACTGAGTTCTTTCGTCAGCAGTGTGTCCGTACCCTGTGTTATCCCGGAGGTATGAGCGCCGGGGATGGTGGCGGTGAACTCGCCGTGATCCCCGGCGCGCACTTGTATCGTGTTCCCTATCTGTGGGACACGACAAGGACCGAATATGACCAGGGCTTTCAGGCAGGATGGCTGCAGGGCAAGATCCACGCCTGCACCGGTGAGCCATTGTGCATCGAACGGCTGTCCCTGCGCCCTGGCAGCATGGTCTCCTTCGTCCACCACATGCCGCATCACGTGGGTCACCGAGATGCGGATGCCCCCACTCGCTGGGGTTTGCTGATGGCCTACCGTACACCGGATCCCACAGCGGAGCCGGCGCGGTGGCACGAGGGTACGCCTGCACACTGGGCGGAGCGTATGATCATGGCGGACAGACTCACCCCCTCCATGAACCGAGTCCTGGCAGGAGACAACTCGTAATGTCACAGCCAAATGTGATCTACATTCTCGCCGACGATATGGGTTACGGCGACATGGGCTGCAACAATCCGAATTCTCGCATACCCACGCCCAATCTCGATCGTCTGGCGGGGGAAGGGATGCGCTTCACCAATGCCCACGCCCCGTCGAGTGTCTGTACGCCCAGCCGCTACGCGGTACTGACGGGTCGTTACTGCTGGCGATCCCGACTGAAGAATGGCATCGTCTGGCAGTGGGACGCGGCGTTGATCGAAGCGGAGCGCCAGACGGTGGCCGATATCGTACGCAGTGCCGGGTATCGCACGGCCTGTATCGGCAAGTGGCATCTCGGCTGGGACTGGTCCTTCACCGACGGGTCGCAGGCACAGGACCATGTAGGATTTGGCGTATTCGAACGGGATGGCCGTATTGCTGCAGGGAGCAAGGTCGACTACTCACAGCCCATGCGTGGTGGACCGGTGGATCATGGTTTCGACAGCTACTTCGGCGACGACGTGCCCAATTTCCCTCCCTATACATGGTTTGAAGATGACCACGTCACAGTGCCGCCGACCACGCCCAAACCGGATGACATGTTCGGCGCACCCGGTGACATGGTGCCCGACTGGAAGCTGGAAGAGGTGATGCCCGAACTCACGCGGCGGGTCGTGCAGTATGTCGAAGATGCTCCCGACGAACCGTATTTCCTCTACTTCCCCCTGACTGCGCCACACACGCCGATCGTGCCCCTGGATCGCTTTCGAGGCACCAGCCATGCCGGTGAGTATGGTGACTACGTATGCGAAGTGGACTGGTGTGTGGGGCAGGTGATGGAGGCGTTGGAGCGCACGGGGCAGGCAGAGAATACACTGCTCATTTTCACCAGCGACAATGGCCCCGAACAACCCGCCTACGAGCGCATTCGGGAACACGATCACTACAGCATGGGCGATCTGCGTGGGATCAAGCGCGACGCCTGGGAGGGGGGGCACCGCGTGCCCTTCGTTGCGCGCTGGCCGGCAGTTGTCGAGGCGGGGAGTAGCTGCGCGCACCTGACGACACTCGGCGACTTGCTGGCGACCTGCGCCGAACTGTCAGGTGCCACGGTGCCCGAGGGTGCCGGTCCGGACAGTGTCAGTATCGCCCCCTTGTTGCGTGGTGCCGGTCCCGTGCGCAGCTGCGCCGTCCATCACAGCATGACGGGTCGCTTCGCCGTGCGGCGCGGTGACTGGGTGTTCATCGACGATGTCACCGGTGGGGACAATGAGGAGCCGGCGTGGTACAGACAGCAACGGGGTTACGTGGCACATGAGCACGCGGGTGAACTCTACGATCTGAAAGCGGATCTGGCGCAGCGGCAGAACTGTTACGCCGAGCAACCCGAAATCGTCGCCGAACTCGGTGATCTGCTGCAACGGGTCAAGGCGGGTGCCGACCAGCGGTATGTGGGATGATGGCATGAGCGCATTCAGACTCACAGCCGCCCAGGTCGCACAGTTCGAGGAGGACGGCTTCGTCGTCGTGCGCCAATTGCTGTCACCGGAGATGGTCACCGATTTGCGTGTCGGGTACGACGCCGCGACTCGGGGAGAGCTTGATGTGGATGTCTGGAAGGAGCAGGTTCGTCCCGGGCAGATCCTGCAACTGGGCATGCCGAATCGGCACATCCCCGGTTGGGCAGAGCACGCATATCTGCCCCGCATCGTTGCTGTGGGGCGCCAGTTACTGGGGGCTGACATCGATTACAAGTACGATCAGCTCATCTACAAACCACCTGGCAATCCCGTGGAGTTGCTCTGGCATCAGGATGCCGGATACGGCTGGCCAGGCAAGGCCAACCATCGTAGTCTGACCTGTTGGTTGGCCCTGTCGCCAGCAACCGAGGCCATGGGTTCGTTGCACTTCCTCCCCGGCTCACACTGCGATGGCATCGCCGAGCATCTGGATGCGACGCACAAGAATCCGATCAACGCCGCCCTGGAGGTCAAAGTGGACGAGAGTCGCGCCGTCGTCGTCGAGTATGGTCCCGGGGATGCAACCTTCCATCACGGTCGCACCCTGCACTATTCGCGTGGCAACAGCACCGACCAGCCACGGCGAGGACTCTCGACCCACCTCTGGCCCGACCCCAACGACTAGACACAGTACGAACCCGCGTCGAAACAACCTTTCAGGCGCTTCGCGTTACTACTGGTAACAAACCCATGGGGCAAGGCAGCGACGCAAACTGGTTCAACGGGCACGCGCTGGTGAACATCATGACGCCGCTGCTCTTGGCCGAAAGTCCGCCGCGTAACACCTCCACCAATTCATCGGCGGAAACGGGGGGTTCATTGTAGCCCTGGACGATGGGCCAGAGCGGCCCGGTTCGGTGTACACTTCGTGGCGGGCAGAGAAGTATTCGACGTACTCCTTTACATAGGCAGCTGGCATGTCGGAACGGCCGTGGTAGGGCATGGGCGAGAAGACGTCGACGTATGGTGCGAGGGCATCAAAATCCAGTCCCAGACAGCGTCGACGTGCCCCCCAGAAGTCCTCGTCTTTCCACGCTGCCTGATAGTTGCCGAGAAGTGCATTCGGGCGGATCTCCTTGACGATCTCGCGGAATTCGCGGGCCCAGTCGACCAACACGGACACGCGCCAATCCTCCCATTGACGTGGCGCGTTGAAGAGGATCCACTCGGCTTTTTCAGCGGTGCTGTCACCCTCGATCTCGATACCGGACCACTCGGCAAATGCGGTCAGACAGGAGTGGTTGAAACAGGTCTTGAAGAACAGGGGATAGGGATCTTCGAACTGGGCGTGCCAGTGCAGGTAGTCCATCTACACACCATCGACGTCGTATTTCGTCAATAGCGAGCGCAATGCCTGCATGCGGTAGCTGCGAAACCCCGCGTCGGTGGGGCAGGCACCCATGAACCATGTCGCCTTGGCCACGGGGTTGCCCTCGGCGTCGATGGGATGGGCTTCGGGATGTTTTTCCACATAATCACTATAGCCACCATCAACGTGGCGAACTCGGCGAAGACGTGACAGTTTTCGTCTCGTGCGCGTTCGATGGTCGCACTGTCCAGGGAGACGCTGCGCACGAAGACGGCATTGATGCCCAGTTCGTCCAGGCGCAGGCCTTTGTCCCAGATCGGCCCAGGGTGGGCGTAGACGCCGCGAATCATTGCGGGTATGTCCTGCTGTGCAGCAAGGGGGCCGACAACGGGGCACATGAGAAATAGTGCGAGGCCGAGACGCATAACATGTTGCCTCCTCGTAGAGGGCGTATGGCAGTGCCTGTTCTCAGCCCTTCGAGCCGGTCAGAAGTAGACTCTGGGTGATGTGTCGTTGGGCAAAGAAGAACAACAGCACGAGTGGGCACAATGCGACGACGCTAGCCGCCATCAGGTAGTGCACGTACGAGCCACCCTCCACCTGCTGATACATGCGCAACCCCATGGAGATGGGATATAGCTGGTAGTCGGAGAGATAGATCAGCGGCATCATGAACTCCTGCCAGTGGCCCATAAAACTCAACACACCAACGGTGATCATCACCGGTCGTGCCAGGGGCAGGATGATACTGGCATAGATCCGGATCTCGGAGGCGCCGTCGATATGTGCGGCGTCGGTGAGGTCGGCGGGCACACCGCGAAAAAACTGGCGGAAGAGGAAGATGAAAAAAGCGCCGCCACCGAGCCACGCGGGGACGATGAGTGGTTTGTAGGTATTCACCCAGCCGAGATTCTTGAAGATCAGGTAGTTCGGGATGAGCAGGACCTGCCCGGGCAGCATCATGGTTGCCAGCAGGCAGACGAACCAGAAGTTCCGCCCACGCCAGCGAAGCCTCGCAAAAGCGTAGCCTACCATCGATGCCGACAGCACCTGCCCCAACGTTGCCGCCGTGCTGATCATCAATGTGTTGGTGATGAAGCGCAGGAAGGGGAGTTTGGCGATGGCCTCGGTGTAGTTGTCCCAACGCAGGGGCCAGAATAACAATGACGGTGGATAACGATAGACCTCGAGCAGGGGTTTGAGGGAGGCACCAACAGCCCATACAAGCGGGAAGAGGAACACCACCGACAGGCCGAGTGCGACCACGTAGAGGCCGATACGAAGCAGCAGGCGCTGCACGCGATGGTCTATCATTCGCCCTCGTAGTAGACCCACAGCTGGCCGGAGCGGAAGACCAGTGCTGTCAGGGCGAGGATGATGAGGAACAGGATCCACGCCAGGGCACTGGCGTAACCGAGTTCGAAGTCGGAAAAGGCCTTGTTATAGAGGTAGAGCACATAGAACAGGGTGGCCTTGTTGGGGCCACCATTGGTCATGAGGAAGGCCTGAGTGAAGACCTGGAAGGAGCCGATGACCCCCATGACGAGATTGAAGAACAACGCCGGTGAGATCTGCGGTACGGTGACGTAACGAAATTTCGCCCAGCGCCCGGCACCGTCCAGATCGGAGGCCTCATACAACGAATCGGGCACATTCTGCAGTGCGGCGAGGAAGATGAGCATTGCCGAGCCCGTGCCCCAGAGGCTCATCAGGATCAGTGACGGCATGGCCCAGTCCTGGCTAAAGATCCACGACGGCATGCGCCAGCCAGCCGCCGCCTCCCAGCCGAGGGCGGCGAGACCATCACAGAATCGGTACAGCGCGCTGTTGAGCAGACCGTAATCGGGATTGAAGATCCAGATCCACATCATGATCGTCGCTACACCACCAACAACGGCGGGCATGTAGAAGATGGTGCGGAACAGGGTCACCCCCTTCAGCGGCTGATTGAGCAGCATCGCCAGCGCCAAACCGAAGGCGAGTCCAAGGGGCACGCTGACAAAGCTGTAGTACGCCGTATTCCACAGGGCGATGGCGACGTCGCCATCGCCCAGAGCGCGGGCATAATTGTCGACCCCCGCCCAGCGGATCGTGTCGACGTTGATGCCGTCCCAATGGATGAGACTGAAGAACAGGGATGCCGTCATGGATACCAGGGTGAGGCCCCCAAAACCGATCAGCCATGGCGCGGCGAAGAGATAACCGAGCAGATTCTCCCGGCGGGCGCGACTCGTGGGCAGGTTCACCGTCGGCCACCGTCGGGCATGATGAAGACCTGACGCAGGTGTTCGTTGTCCACCAGGGAGGTCAGGGTCTCTTGCACGGACTGATTGCCATCAAGCATCATGTCCACCTGGCTGGTGATCTCCCTACTCATCAACGCCCAATGGAGACTGATGGGTTGGAATCGGGCGTAGGCCAGCGCTTCGATGAAGCGTTCGGCGTGTACTTTGGGATTGCCGGAGACAAAAGCCTCTTGACCTTGCTTGAGAGCCGGCACGGAGCGCTGGTAGCGGGCGATGATACGCTGCACCGGTAGGCTGGCGACGAAGTGTATGAGCTTCCATGCCTGGTCCTTTTTCTTCGAACCGGAGAACATGGCCAGGCAATCCCAGGTCACCCGCGTGCCACGGCCGCCCGGACCACTCGGCACGTGGGCGACATCGTAGTCGACACCGGCTTCGTTGAGGAAGGGCATCGCCCAGGGACCGCTGATGAACATGCCGACACGCCCCGTCATGAAAGCGACACTGCCGGATTCGGTAAGCTCGTCCCGTCGTGGCGCCACATGGTGGCGGTGACGGAGATCCTGAAAGAATCCATACGAGGCCTCGGCACGCTCACCCCACAAAGTCCAGCGCTGATGGCTCGGGTCCAGGTGGGTGGCGCCAAAGGCGTAGTGGAAGGGCAGCCAGTAGACCCACCCGGGCAATAGCACGCCATAACGATCGACGCGACCATCGTCGTCGTCATCGCCCGTAAGCAACTGACAGACCCGGAGAAAGTCCTCCACCGTCCAGTCATCTTCCGGCGCCTCGGCGCCGGCGAGACGAAAGGCCTCGCGGTTGTAGAACACGAGACAGTTGCCACCCCAGATGGGCACGCCAAAGGTGGTTCCATCCACCTGAAAAGAGGTGACTGCCGTGTCCCAATAGTCCCGATCCAACTCGATGGACAGGCCCGGGCGATGGAGATATCCGTCGAGGGGTTCAAATTTGCCACTCGAAGCAAATCGGGGCATCGGTTCGTCCTGAAAGACCATGACGTCCGGTGCTTCGTCGGCGAGCAGCAATTGCTGGATCTTCTCTTCGTAGCGGGTGGTGATGTATTCACCACGCACGGGAATGTCGGGGTAGGTCTGCGAGAAGCCGTCGAGGATCTCGCCCCACATCTGGTGCTCCCGATACGAGCCCCAGTACGAGATGCGCAACTCGCGATCTTTGTCGGCGAAGTGGTGGGAATAGGTGTCGCCAAACAACCAGAGGAGGCTACCCACGGCGAAACAGACTGCGGCGAACAAGCCCAGAGCGTGGGCGGCGCGATCAAACTCGTGGCGGGAACAGAGTGTGCGCCCAGCCAGCGACAAGCTGCACAGCAGCCAAAGAACGATGTGCACTGTTTGTGGCCAGTCGCTTTCTACTATTACGTGGTAGTGTCCTGTCGCAGAAATTCGTCGTCATTCTGACGCCGAGCCATCCGTCTCGCCGCCTGAATTTGTCAACTTATCTCTGCGACAGGACACTAGGAGAGGAAAGCCTAACATATGATCACATGTCGCACGCTGATAGACCTATACGTGACTCCTATATGCCCAGTAGAATGAGTCGACGTGACTTCGAGGGCGGCGGCTTTCGTGCGTACCTCCCGGGACTCCTTTTACTGCTGGAGAGCAACGCCTGGACCCAGGGCGCTGACTTCAATGCAGA
>DPVW01000456.1:0-604 GCA_003529325.1 Candidatus Latescibacterota bacterium
ATGGAACTTCGGAAACACGGGTGCGATGACGGACTCACCTTGCAGACCTCTGGCATACAGAGCACTCAGGTATTGCCGCCACGAGGCCGGCAGAATCTCATCCCCACCGAATACGGGAGGCCAGCCGAAGACGCCGTCGGCNNGAGCCCTCTGGCTACCGCACAGTCGGCGGAGAATATCCGGTTGGCGGCTCGATCCAGCAGTTCAGTCGCCACGGGGTCGCCTGACGTCTGCTGCCGCAGGTCATACAGCGTCACGGGAAGGCGCAGGTCATCGGCGCCGAAGGCGAAGGTCTCATCGGCCTGCATTCTCTTCCGCTGGACCGCTTCGAGATACCGATAGCCGTATGCCGTGGTCGTTCCAAGTGGTGATCTGGATCATACGCGAAGGGCTCTCCCACGCCCGCTCGAGGGTTTCCTGGAAGGTCGCACCCCCCTGGTCGTCGAGGTATCCGTAACTGTCATGCAGGCCAGCCGAAGACGCCGTCGGCTCCCGCCTCGCGGGAGAGATGTGGCAGCGCATAGAGGCGCGGACGCGGCACCAGGCCTGCCGTCATCTCAGCCCATTGGGCCTTGGTGAAGTGCTGTGGCCCAAACACGAGCAG
>DPVW01000456.1:928-5743 GCA_003529325.1 Candidatus Latescibacterota bacterium
GCAGCCAGTCCATTACTTCGATGCCGTGAGGCACGTCCGCACCCGGCTGCAGGACGCCGCCCTCGATCATGTGCCGGACGGTCTGGTCCTCGTAACAGACGGCGAACTTGAGTCCGGACTTCCTGATGTACGTGATCAGGCGTTCGGTATTGCGGTGAATCGCGGCGTAGTCCTTGTAGTCCTTTATGCCGTACCAGTCGACGATAACCCCGTCGATACCGGCCAGCTTCATCAGCAGCACATGGTATTCGAGGGCATCGGGATCGCTGGAGTCATACGGTCCGATCAGAGGGTAGTCGTGGGCAGCGACCTCCCGACGTCCGTTGTCTGTCAGTCTGTCGGGATCGAAGTGATCCATCGTCCAGTGCCACCCCCAGTCGCCGCTGACGGACTCCGAAGCAAACCAGGGCATGTAGTGCACCAGCGTCGTCTTCGCGCCGACCTGGGCATGAAGTGACCCCGCGCAGAGCGCCGACAGCACCCAGCACCAGACGGCCGCCACGGCGGGTCGCTGCATCTTTCTATATCCCATTCAGTACATGCGAATCCGGTTTCCCGTCATTCCAGTAAAGCCGTCGACGACCATCCACACGCCACCGGCGACGAATTGTCCCAGAATCATGCCCAGGAAGAACAAGCGTGTGACGCGGTAGCCGTTGGCACCCATGTAGTGGAGTACGACCACCTTGACCAGCCACGCAAGGAAAATGCTGAACCAGATGCTGTTGAGGATCCAGGTGCCGCCGACGACGAAGCCGATGGGGTGTAGTGGCCACCACAACAGGTTGTGCCGCGCCCGGATCAAGCCTCCCACGACCACCGCACCGACACCGTTCCACAACCAGCCATCCCAGTTCGGCCCCGTGGGGTTGCGCGCCAGATTTGCGGCGAAACGGAAGGGCTCCCTGGCGAACCAGGCCCAAGAGCCGTGGTAGTTGTTGGCGCCGTATTCGTAGCTCAACACGATGATCGTAGCTACGCCGCCGACCAGTCCGATGCACATGGCCAGCGCCATCATCACCAGGATCCGGCGTCGATAACGGGCCAGACCGTGGAGCATACGGATCCCGTTGGCACAGGGGGCCATCATGAAGACGAGCAGGTCTCCCGCCCACGCCAGGGTCATCCCCGAGGCCATCAGTCCCTTGACTCCCAGCGCGGTGGAACCCACACTCGAGACCAGGACGCCACAGCCGGACATCCCCTGCACTGCCGCCGCCAGACCCGCTTCGACGATGACCCGCGTCAGAGCGAAGAAAATGATGAAAGCGCTCAGGAGAAACAAGCAGACCGCCCACAGGGACAGGCCGGTGGCCCATAACCAGAAGAACATGACGATAGAACCCGACAGTATCCCGAGGACCGCCATGCGATAAGAAATCAGCTCATCCGCATCGGATCTGGACTCGTTGCGCCAGACATGCTGCACCACATCCCACAAGTGCCGCCTCGCCGTCCACAACCCCAACAGGACCATGACGACCATGCCTCCCATCACCTGGTGGCTCAGGATGCCCGTCTGGGACGTGTGACTGAAGATGTCGAGGCCCTCGGTGTTGAACACTCCGATGCGGACGAAGAAAGCCTGCTCGAGCTTGGTCAGCAGGAAGAAGAACCACAGGCTGAAGGTGATGCTGGTGTTGACCAGATAGGCGAGTCCGGTCCACATGCAGTCGAAGCGCAGGTTCAACGTCACCAAATTCGGGATCAGTGCGAACCAGTGTGAGGGCTCCAGCTTGCGGATGAATTCATAATAATGGCTCAGGCCGTTGATCCCGTGCAGAAGGCAGGGCACGGCGGCCCCGATCCACATCCCGGGCTGTTTGAGGAACGGCACGGCAGACGATCCGCCGCCCTGCACCATGCTCAACGGCACCTGCGTCAACGGATACAGCAAGCGCTCATGGTCCATCCATTGCCGACGCATCACCACCATGAGGCAGACGACGACCGTGTAGAATGCGATCATGAACACGAACCACCAAGCCAGCGGCTCGATCCACGGGCCCCACGGAATGGGTTCACCCTCGGACAGACCTTCGTAGAACCCTTTGATCGCACTCGGGGACTGGGGTGTCATCCATGTGGGCACGAGGGGGACCAGCAGATCCGCCCAGTCGTTTTCGGGCGTCGCGAAGTAGCCCACGCCGCTGATGATGGGGATGGCGATACTGACGAAGCCCCTGCCGGCGATGGCCGTGGTGATCATCATCATCACCGACATGCTCAGCAGTTCGGCCGGGGTGAATGACCAGCCAGGCTTGATCGCGCCGAGCACGGGCTGCACGAATGCGACCAGCAGGAAGAGCAGGAAAAAGGCTGCCGGGGTCGACGAATTCAACCCCATCTGCGTCCCGTTGAGAACGAACTCCCCGTACGGCAGGCCCACGGCGATCACGCCGCAGAGGAGTGCGCCCACGGCCATGGCGCGCCATCGGATGCCGTTGTCCGTAGGGCCCGAGATCATCACCGGAGAATGAACAGTACGTTGCTCATGGCTGTCGCCCCACGCGGCTTTAGTAGACGACGGCGACTGTGCGCGTTTCCTCGAACGTGCCGAGGTCCGTGCCCACGGTGACGCGCACCAGATACAACCCCGGTACCACCCGCCCGCCACCATCGGCGCCGTCCCATGTTTCGGTATAGCGTCCTTCCCCTCGCGTCTCGTCGACCAGTCGACGCAGAAGACGGCCACTGAGGTCGTACAACCCCACCTGCACCTTGCCGGCTGCGATCCCCTGCAGCGTGTAGGAAATCGGCAGCTCGTCATTCACCCGATCTGCATTCGGCGTCAGAATCCGTGTGCCCAGCTCCAACGCAGACAGCACCTGCAGTCGCGCCAGTGGCGCGAGCACCTGCAGGTCGTTCGTCGACACGAGCGACGACGCGTCTCCGCCGTCGATCGACTGTGGCAGATTCTCGCTGCCGGGGTCGAACACCTCGCCCTCCATGAACGTACTGAAGTTGAACACGCGGGTGGCGAAGGTCAGACGGATGAGCGGATGCGATTCGGGCCTGATCGGATTCGACGGGAAGTAGACGAGCAGCTCGTGCGCCTTGATGATCAGGCTGTCCGGCGCGACATCTTCGAGGGGATCGCCCATCTGAAAGCGCTGGAAATCCACCGCCTCTGGGGTCCACACACGGATGGCGCTGAAGCCGCTCTGCGACGAGGCGGTGAAATCCGCCCGCACATCGTAGGTCAGGGTCACCGGCTCTCCCAACGGCACTTCGACGACACCGTCCTGGGGTTGAGGATCCGCCATCAGCGCCACCTCGCCGACCACGGGGTCGGCCAGCAAGGGCGAATACTCGACGGAAAGTGAATGCAGCCGTCCGAAGGCGAACACGTCCTGGCTGGTGATGAAGGCGCGGAGCTGGATGAACCGGCGCCGGTCGGGGACCTGCAGCTCCTCACCGGAGTTCTGCTGGGGCGCCGACCAGAAACTCCAGTTGGTGATGTCGTCGAGGACCGGTCCCTGATGACCGGGGATCACCGCTGCATTGACATTGTAGGTGCCCGACGGCGCCCGGTTGAACTCGACCTCACCGACTTCTTTGTTGGCCCCGATATCGGTGACGATATGGTAGATCAGCGGCGTGTCGTCGAGACCACTGCGCGCCTCCACAGCCATGTGTACCGGGGCGTCCGGCGCCGGCACGGGCTCCTCGCCGTATCCTGGACTGCGATAACTGTCGAAATCGAAATGAAGCCGCCCGAAGTTGACCGCCTCGCCCATGTCGAACAGTTGCGACAGGTAACGGGTCTGCGGCAGAAACCCCTCGCCGTAGAACTCGACCTCAGCGATGTACCCCCGGGCCGGAAAACGCAGGCGCAGGAAGCGCAGGACTTGAGTGGGAAAGCGCACGTCGGCGACGCGCGTGGTATGGTTGAAGCTGCTGCCCAGGTCGATGTCGAAGTCGTTCCCGAAGTTCCGAAACAGAAACTCCCGCTCATTGAGCGAGCCCGAGAGCGAGTATTGCCGGGGAAACTGGTCCTTGATCAGCAGCCCGGTGGACCCCCGGCTCCCGGGAAGATCGCCGGACGTGGTCGTCCTCCCCTTCTCTGGCGGAAAGAACACGACACGATTGATGGGGACGGGAAGACCCAGGTCGAAACTGTAATGGGAAATGGGCGCAGTATTCGTGATATGGTCCAGGTCGCCGTCGATCGTGAACGCCCAGCCCCTGGACCCATACACCCAGGGCGACTTGTCCTCAACAGAGGGGGGCGGGTTCGAGTTCACTTCCCAGATGTGGCCGAAGATGTTGGTGAACTGGCCGCTTTCGGTATTCGGTCCCACCGCGACGTTGACCGTCGGATCCAGCTCGACGGGCTGCAGACTGCCGACGGATACCGAATCGACCAGACCCAGCAGGTCTTGGCTGGATTCGAGCCAGTCCAGCCCCCCTTGACCGATCACCAGTCGCTCCACCTGAGCTGCCGATCCAGATGGCAGAAGCAGCAGTGCCAGTAGCAGTCCAACTGCGTGGTTTCCCATGATCGTCCTCACTGCGCCACGTGGGCAAGACTCGGACCAGTTTGGTCCTTCTTGGGTACACAAACGATAACCCCTTATCGGGCCCGATCATAGGCTAGCAAGTCTTCGCCGGGCCCGCGGCAACGTCTGGCGGCTGATGTCCTCGTGCTGCAACCCCGTCATCCCGCCCGCATCCAGCTGGAACTGGCGAAAGTTCGAGGAGAACAGCAGCACGCCGTCGTCGGTCAGCAGCCTCGCCGTCTGCCGGATCAGCCTGCGTGGTCGCGCTGCACATCGAAGCAGTCGCTCTCCATGCGCTTGGAATTGGAGAACG
>DPVW01000456.1:6088-6630 GCA_003529325.1 Candidatus Latescibacterota bacterium
CTCGCGGCGGGACTGCACCAGCAAACTGCAGACAGTCCGTCTGCTCCACCAGGTTTGTGCTGCCCGACAGTCCGTTGCTCAGAAACCGCGCTGCTGCAGCTGCCGACATCCATCGATGTAGGGCCTGCTCGATGCTTTCTCCCTGATTGACCCTGCCGGTCACACACTCCCAGGACTCTGCCCCGAAATCACGCGCCGCCCCCCCGTTTCATAGGAGATAGTCACCTTCGGAGTTCCTTATCAGGCGGGCGATGCCGACCAGAAAATGTCCGGGATTCTGTGCCTTTCCTGCCATGGCTGTTCTGCGTCTCTTGATGTGGTGATGACGGTGCAATCGAAACCGACAATAAAATCAGAGCTGCAGATCGTCGAGGAAGGTCTGGACTCTCTGCGTACGTATGGCACGTCTCGATCGCCCTGACGGTCTCCTCCCGGTTCCGTGTGGACCCCGCGGAGCCACCTCACAGGCTTCTCCCTGAATGAGGAGCCTGTGGTGGCTTCAGCGTTGGGACATCTCCAACTGGGGCGTTTTTGCCGCTTAC
>DPVW01000456.1:6976-8046 GCA_003529325.1 Candidatus Latescibacterota bacterium
AGCGCGTGGGTGGCGCTGTAATGGAAAACGGACGCGTCAACATGCTCGAAGACCGATCGGATCTTGCCGTTCTGTGGGACATTCGTGTTGCTCCTGCCCAGCGGAGCACTGGTGTCGGGCGAGCCCTGTTCCAGCACGCGGAACTCTGGGCGCGGTTCAGCTGTATGCCTACCCGGATCTCCCCGAGGAAGTGCAGATGTTGTGGTACAAGAGCCTGTCCTAGTGCCCTGCGGGGCACTAGATCCAGTTGCCGCAGTCGATCTCGGCGAGCAGTTCGCTGTCGACATAGCGGACAGAATTGCGGCCCAGTTGGATCCAGCCGATGGTGCGATCGGGGTTGAGAATGAAAATGGCGGGCACCAGTTCCTTGTCCTTGGCGCTGAGGACAAGGCCCATCTGCTCGCCGATCTTCAGATCTGGATCAGCCACGAAGGGATAGGGAAACGCTGTGCGTTGCTGAATCGTGGTAAGTTCAGCCGCCGATCCAGGTGAAACGACGAGAAAACTCACCGAACAGTGCTTGATCTCGTCGAGTTGTTTCTTGATGCGCACGAGTTGCTGTTGGCAGACCTGACACCACGCCGCCTTGAGGGTTACAACGACGAGACGCTGGGCCTTGGCCAGCTTGGCGATGTCGATCTTCTGGCCATCCGTCCCGATGACCTCGGAAGGAAATTTGGCCTTGGGCGGAACCAGTGGCTCCTCTGCCTGCTGAGCACCGACAAGCAACGGCAGCAACAACAGCGGCAGCAGGCGGATGGCGGCGCTGAACACACTTGAAGAGGTCTGCAATGGTTCGTCAACTCCTGATACACCCCACCGAGAAAGTCCCGACGGGAATTATGTTCGCATGAACCTCGGCACCGAGGTGCAATTGAACGAGCGTGAATGGTACAGAGCTGGATGCCATAGCACCGCATCCCCCGGTCCACCCGTCATTTCGACGACCCGTACCGGAACCCCGTCGATCACCGCGAAGGGGACGGTCGCCGGCACGCTGATCCCTCAGCAGCTCTTTGGCCTGCTTTTTCAGGTGTTCCAGGTGGGGTCGTGCTGGAAGTGTGGCCGTC
>DPVW01000431.1 GCA_003529325.1 Candidatus Latescibacterota bacterium
CGCGCCGGCGGCAAGCACAACGATCTCGACAATGTCGGCTACACCGCGCGGCACCACACCTTTTTCGAGATGCTCGGCAACTGGTCCTTTGGCGATTACTTCAAGGAAGAGGCCATCCAGTGGCACTGGGAACTGGTAACCGAAAAGTTCGGCATGGACAAGGAGCGTCTGTGGGCGACGGTCTTTGAAGGGGGCGAAGGGGTACCTGCCGACGAAGATGCCGAAGGCCTGTGGCCCAAAGTCACGGACCTGCCGGCGGATCGTGTCGTGCGTCTGCCGGCAAAAGATAATTTCTGGGAGATGGGTGAGACCGGGCCCTGTGGGCCTTGCTCAGAGTTGCACTACTACCTCGGCGACGATCTGAGCTTGCAGAATGAGGATCTGTTCCGCCAGGATGGTCCTGAATTCGTCGAGATCGGCAATCTCGTCTTCATCCAATTCAATCGTGGTGAGGATGGTGTGCTGCAGCCCTTGCCGCAACAGCATGTCGATACCGGCACCGGCTTCGAGCGCCTCTGTAGTCTGCTGCAGAACAAGGACAACAACTACGATACCGATGTCTTCCGGCCACTCATCGAGCGCATCGCTGAGGTCACCGGTGGCGACCCCGACAGCGATACCGGGCGGGTGCCCATGCGTGTCATCGCCGATCATGTGCGGGCCCTGACCTTCGCCATAGCGGATGGCGCCATGCCTGCCAACGATGGCCGTGGGTACGTTCTGCGGCGTCTGTTACGCCGCGCCTCCCGCTTTGGCCGTCAACTCGACCAACACGAACCCTTCATGCACAAACTCGTCGAGTCCCTGACCGGCACCGTGGCGCACGTGTTCCCGGAGGCCGCCGCCAAGTCGGCTCATATCGCCATGGTCATCCAGGCCGAGGAGGAGTCCTTCGGCAAAACCCTGGACCGCGGCCTCGATATCTTCGAGCGTCTCAGCGCCAAAGGCGATATCTCCGGCGCCGACGCCTTTCAGCTCTACGACACCTTCGGTTTTCCTCTGGATCTGACGGAGTTGATGGCCCGCGAGCGCGGCCTCACCGTCGACCATGAGGGTTTTGAGGGGGAACTCGATTCTCAACGTCAACGTGGCCGTGCCGCAACCAAGGGTCGCTTCCGTGCCGCCGAGGGTGTGGATGACGTGATCTCTGGCGAACACTCTGTTTTTGTCGGATACGACGAACTTGAGACAGACGCCACGGTCGCCCACGTCGAGCACGAGGAGGAGGTGATACGGGTGGTGTTGGCAACGACACCCTTCTATGCGGAGTCCGGTGGCCAACTCGGTGATCGTGGCGTGCTGCAGGGAGAGGATTTCTGCATCGAAGTTGAGGACACCCTCAAGGCCCGGGGTGGCATCGTTCACGCTGGTCGTCTCGTCGCTGGCCAAGCACCGGTGGCGGGAGCCAAGGTCCACGCCACAGTCGATGCCGGCGCCCGTGCTGCCGGCGCCCGCAACCACACGGCGACGCACCTGTTGCACGAGGCACTTCGTCGAACGCTTGGTGATCATGTCGGGCAGATGGGTTCTCTCGTCTCCACTGAGCGCCTGCGCTTCGACTTTTCCCACTTTCATGCCATGGAGCCGGAACAGCTGTTGCAGGTGGAGCAGATCGTCAACGAGCAGATCCGGGAAGATCTCGAGGTCTCCACCTCCGAGCAGGAGCTGGCGCAGGCCAAGCAGCTCGGTGCACGGGCACTCTTCGGCGAGAAATACGGTGACCGGGTTCGGGTCGTGAAGATCGCCGACTTCAGTCTGGAGCTGTGTGGTGGCACGCACGTGCAGCATACCGGTCAGATTGGTTCCTTTGACCTGAGTGCAGAGAGTGGCATCGCCGCCGGCACACGCCGAATCGAGGCACTCAGTGGTGCCGGAGCGGAGCGTGCCGCCCAGCAACATCGCCAATGGCTCGGTGAGATCTCACAACTATTGAATGCGCCGCCTCAGCAACTGCCAACACAGGTGCAGGCCCTGCAGGAGCGTTTGCGGGAGCTGGAAAAGGCCCTCGCTGAGGCACGACGCAAGGTTGCTGGGGACAGCGTTGCCGATCTGACGGCGGCAGCGATCGACATCGATGGCGTCCACGTCGTCGCCAGTCGTGTACACGTTGAGGATATCGGGGCTCTGCGCACGATGGCTGACGGTATCCGCGAGGGCCTGGGTTCCGGAGTTGGGCTTCTCGGTGGGGAAGTGGGCGACAAGGTATCATTCATCGCCGTCGTCACCGACGATCTGATCAAGGATCGCGGCATCAAAGCGGGTGATATCGTCAAGGAGGTGGCGCAGATCGCCGGTGGTTCAGGTGGTGGCAAGCCCCACCTGGCCCAGGCGGGTGGCAAAGATCCGAGCAAGATCGATGACGCCATCGCCGCTGCGCCGGATCTCATTCGGCAACGCTTGTCGAAGTCGTGACGACGACACTCGAATATCTGCTCGACGTGCGAGCCCGGCGTGGCGCTGGTTATCTCACCTTGCTCGATCCGGATCGGCTGTCATTGGACGAGTTGGAGAGTCGCGCCCAGTTGTGTGCGGACGCCGGAGCGGATGCGATCCTGGTGGGCACAAGTCTGATGTTGTCAGCATCGAGCAACACGAAACTTTTCGACAGACTGCGCCAGGCCGTCGAGATTCCCGTCATCTCCTTTCCGGGAGATGCGGGTCAAGTTGTTGGCTCGGCGCATGCGATCCTGTTTCTCAGCATGGTCAGTGGGCGCAATGCGGAGTTGCTGATCGGACAACACGTCCGGGCGGCGCCGCTGTTGAAGGATGCAGGTGTCGAGGTGATTCCCACGGCGTACATGCTCATCGAATCTGGCACACTCACCTCCGTGGAGTATATCAGCGCGACAAGGCCGATTCCACGTGGCAAGGATGACATCGCCATGGCCCACGCGCTGGCGGCGCAATACCTGGGCATGAAGCTCGTCTACCTGGAGACGGGCAGCGGCGCCGCAGCTTCGGTTCCTGCGTCGATGATTCAAGCCGTGTCGCAGTATGTCGACCTGCCCGTCATCGTCGGCGGGGGCGTGCGTGACCCGGAGGCAGCTCGCGAGAAGGTTGAGGCCGGGGCGGCCTTCGTTGTCACCGGGACCGCGGTAGAGGATGACCCTGGGCGCCTGCGGGAGCTCAGCGCTGCCGTCCATGTGTCGGGGTGAATTGGGTAGTGCGAGCTTGCATGCACGGCTTCGTCGATATTCACTGCCATGCCTTACCAGGTGTCGATGATGGTGCCACCAGCGTGGACATGGGGCTCGACATGTTGCGTCGTGCCGCCGAGGAGGGTGTCGATGACGTCGTGCTCACACCGCACTTTCGCGCCGATGACGGAGCGCAACGGTCGCAGCAACTGCAGGACTGTTTTGCCCAATTTGCTGACGCCGTCGACAGCGCCGGGATCGGCGTGCGAGTCCACCTTGGCGCCGAGTTGGGTTTCCGCTTTGGTCTCGCTCAGTTGATCGGGTCCAGCCCCGCGACGCGTCTGGCAGGTGGTTCGTACAGCCTCGTCGATTTGCCTCCGGGGCCTCTGTCGCCGGGTTTGGAGCAGGCATTCTTCGAGGTCCGGGCGGCGGGATACCGGCCCATTCTGGCACATCCGGAGCGGCATCGAAATCTGGCGACCGATCCGGACCGCATCGATCGGCTGCGGGCGCAGGATTTACTCATGCAAGTCAACGCTGGCAGTCTCCGTGGCCGTTTTGGCCGGCGTGCGCAGGCTGCCGCAATTCGCCTGGCGGAGTCCGGGAAAGCCGATTTCATCGGCAGCGATGGCCACGATCTTGACAAACGCCCCCCGTCTCTACGTTCGGCGTATGAACAGGTTGTCGAATTGGCTGGCCCGGAGGAGGCACAGCGTCTGTTCGTCCACAACCCGCGCTGTGTATTGACGGGTACACCGGTGCAAGAAGGTCAGCCCACACTGTCCCGGGAGCGACCCGGCATGTGGGCACGGCTGCGCCGACGGCTGGGTAGATAAGGGAACGACACGGGAACAGGCATGCTTGAGAAGAAGGTCACAGTCAACAACGAGCTGGGAATTCACGCACGCCCCGCGACCCTGCTGGTACAGGCAGCCTCGCGTTTTGAAGCCGACATCTTTCTGACCAAGGGCGACGTAAGCCGAATCAACGGCAAGAGCATCATGGGCGTCATGATGCTTGCCGCCGAACTGGGCGCGGAAGTGCTGGTGGAGACGGAAGGCACGGACGCGCAGGCGGCACTGGACGCCGTGGCCGAGCTGCTCGGCAATGACTTCGAAGGTCAAATATAGTGTCCTGTCGCAGAAATTCGTCAACATTCGGGCGCCGAGCCATCCGTGCTCACTGCGTTGCGCTCCCTCTGTGGGTCCACTGACCCACATCGCTCGCGCGTCTTGTGAGCCCGGCGTCTCGACACCCGAATTTATCAACGTATCTCTGCGACAGGACACTAGC
>DPVW01000416.1:0-3493 GCA_003529325.1 Candidatus Latescibacterota bacterium
CTCGATATCGCCATGCCCGACGTCACCATCGTCGGTGGCATCGGTGAGCTGAGCAAAGTGGCGGGTTCGGCCACCGCCCGCGGCATCTCGACAGCGCCGCACGGGCCATTCAGCCCGATCACGACCGCTGCCAGCGTGCATGCCATGGCCGCTCATCCGGAGTTCCTGATCCTCGAATATGCCTGGGGAGAGGCTCCCTGGCGCGCCGATCTGATCCTGCCGTCCGAGACCATCGTGAATGGCCGCATTCCGTTATCGCAGCGACCGGGCCTCGGAATAGAGCTGAATCCGGACGTACTGGCGGCCCACGCACTGGAGAGTTGAGGGTGCTGCCCCACTTCCTCCACATCGGTTCGGCGAAAGCCGCCTCGACCTGGCTCTACGAGGCCTGCCTGGAACACCCGGAGATCCATGTCCCGCCGCGTAATGACAACGTCAACTTCTTCCTCGTCCACTACGACCGGGGGCTGGACTGGTACCAGGCACAGTATTTCGCTGACCATACCGGGGAAACCGTCGGGGGTGAATTCAGCAACTCCTACCTGCTGTCGGAGGTAGCGCTGGAGCGCATCTCCCGGGATCTGCCGGACGTGCGCCTCACCTGCATGCTGCGCAATCCCATCGACCGTGCCTACCTGAACTGGGCGCACATGTACTTCAAAAGCGGTCGACCCCGACAGCATCCGGACACCGACAGCGGCGATCCCATCGATATCCTGCCGAATCCGCCGCGCGGTCCACTGTTCCGGCTCCCCATGGAGATCGTGGGACATCCCAACGGTTGGACCTGGTGCCGGATGTGGTTGGAGCCGGGGCTCTACGCCGCGCAGCTGCGACGAATCCGGCGCCTGGTCCCGCTCCGCCTGGGAGGGGACCAGGATGCGCGCCAGCAGCCGTTGTCGATCGTGGCCGCGTTCGCGGAAGACACGTTCCACCTCCTCAGTCGACAGATCCTCCGATGACACCAGCTTGCGAGTCAGGTAGAGCTGCGACAGCCGGCTCCGGGCTCGGGTGTCGAGTTCACGACGCACCTCGATCCTGTCGTTGATGCCACGCGCGAAGACCTCTGCCAGCAGAAGCTCCTGATCGACGATCGACGAGAGGTACTCGCGTATCGCCTCCAAGCCTTGCTGCTGGCTACGCATACCCTCTGGTAGACGTTCCACAAATTGCGCCAACCGCGAGGCATGGATCTCGACGACGCCGACCTCTGCGACGACTGGGTCGTCTCCGTCGCCACACGCCGCGAGGACGATCAGACCGATCAGCAATACAGCGATGGGGCTCACTCTGGCGATAGCAATCATCATACCTCGGAGGGTAACCAAAGTACCTTGGGTTGACAATCATCCGGGGTGTCCCTCAGTCCTCCACCACGGTCAGATAACGATCGACAGCCGGTGACACTACGACCTGCCGCCGACCCGAGGGCCAGCGCACGACCAGACAGTCAACGACGGTCACCTCACCCAGTCCGAAATGGATTCTGGGATCCTCGCTGCCGAGATAGCTGCTGCCACGGATCACGTCCCGCACCTGGACACGGCCTCCGGCCACCACGTGCAGGCGGGCCCCTGCGGCGTCGCGATTGCTGCGTGTTCCGGTGAGTGACACGCCGAGCCAGTGGCCGCGGGCCCAGTCATTTCGCAACAGGCTGGGTCGATCGTTCAGGTTGTGTACGAACAGGTCCAGATCGCCGTCGTTGTCGTAGTCACCGGCCAGTGACCCGCGGCTGACGCGCAGGTCGTCGGCAAGCCCCGAGACGGGACCCAGCAGCTCGAATGTCCCGTCGCCGAGATTCTCGTAGAGTTGGTTCGGCTGTGCGTACGAGGAACCTGTCCCGGCCCGTTCGATCTGCGGGTGCACATGCCCGTTGGCAACAAACAGATCCAGGTCACCGTCGTGGTCGAAATCCCCCGGGCTGGCGCCGAAGCCAACCATGGGAAAGGCCTCCACGCCGAGTCCTGCCAGCAGCGTGACATCGGCGAAGCTGCCGCCTACCTGGCTGCGATACAGCGTGTTGTAGTCGTTCTCGAAGTGCGTCACCAGCAGGTCGGGCTGCAGGTCGCCATCGAAGTCACCCCACGCAACTCCCATCCCCGCCTGCGCCCGTCCCCTGCCGCCATAGGCTACACCGGCCTCCAGAGAGACGTCGACGAAATGGCCAACCTCATTGCTGAACAGGAAGTTGGGCGTCGAATCGTTGGCGACGAACAGATCCACGTCGCCGTCATCGTCGATGTCTACGAACAGGGCCGCCAGGCCATAACCGGGATCGACACCCGCGACGCCCGCGGTATCAGACGCATCGACGAAGCGACCGTCGTCGTTGCGCAGCAGGGCGTCCGGCGCCGCAGGCAACCCGACGGGACCGACAAACACGTCAGCACCCCGCCACCTGGTGCCCAGAGGCCGTATTCGTTCCACGGAGAACTCGGCATAGCCGGATACGTAGAGGTCGAGGTCACCGTCGCCATCGTAGTCGCCGAAGGCTGCCCCCGTGCTCCAACGCGGCAGGTGTATGCCCGCCTCGGCGGTCACGTCGGCGAAGGCGAGCTTCTCGGCATCGCTGTCATTGCGCAGGAGGATGTCGTCGGTGAGGCAGGTAACGAACAGATCGGCGTCCCCGTCGTTGTCGTAATCGGCACTCGCAGCGCCCATCCCCCACCCACTCCCGCTGGCCCCAGCCGCGGGCGCAACATCAGTGAAACCGGCGTCGCCGTCGTTGCGATACAGAGCGTTGCCGGCGCCTTGGGGATGCTCCAGAGTAGCGCCATTCACCCAGTACAGATCCAGATCACCGTCCCCTTCCAGGTCGAGGAATGCGGCGCCCCCGCCCTTGGCTTCGACGATGTATTCCTTCTCCGGGCCGCCACCGGTGTGGACCCTCGTCAAGCCGACGGATTCGGCAACGTCGACGAAAGAGGGAGCCGAGTCTGGTCGCTTGATCTCGGGCTCGGTCTGCGGACTACAGCCAGACAATATCCACATCGCCATCGCGGCAGTCCGGCGGATAGGTCCGGGATGCCGGTCAGCGTGCAGGGATCGAAGCCAGCGCCGCACGAGCTTGCTTGTGGCCCGGGTCCACGTCCAGCGTCCACAGCAGATATCGACGGGCCGACTCCTGGCGCCCCAGTCGCACTGCCGACAGTCCGGCGTGGTAGTTGGCATCGACGTGATCTGAATCCTGCTCAAGGACACGGGTGAATGCTGACAGCGCTTGCTCGGACCGCCCTGCGGCCTCCCGACTGGCGGCAGGAGCGACGAAGAACAACCCCTCTTCGCTCGTGCCGGCCGCCTACCTCGCGACAGACTTCCCCCTTCAGGATGCAACCCTCGGGTCTACACGATGCTTGAGCTTCTAAGGGAAGCACTGCCATCGATTGACAAGGGGATGGTCAGAGACTGGGTAGAGGATCTGGTGATAGTAAAGAGAGTTATTGTCAGAGGTTGTGGATTGGAGGTCGTTTGTTCGATGTGGTAGACGGTATAA
>DPVW01000416.1:3817-6853 GCA_003529325.1 Candidatus Latescibacterota bacterium
AGAGAGCGTATCCTGTTGTCGCGGGGAGGAGGATACGCTCGTGAAAGAATCTACGCTGATCTTGGACCATGGTGCCATAGCGCAAGGGCAATGCAAGTCGTCGTTGGAGGCGATCCTGCGAAGGCAGTCGGCGCTTACTGCAAGAAGCACTGGAATTGGAGGTGCAGCAGTACGTTGAACGCTTCCAGCAGTTGAAGAATGAGAGCGGTCAGAGTCTGGTGGTACGCAACGGCTACCATCAGGAGCGTGAGCTGGTGACCGGCGCTGGCAAGGTCCCGGTGCGCCAACCTCGAGTGCACGACCGCCGACCCGACGAGCACTTCACCAGTGCGATCTTGCCATGGCGACCTACGAACGCTTCGTCAGCCTCTACCTGGACAAATACCCAGGCCGAACGCCACTGGCATCGTCTCAACAGCCATAGACTCATCACCAACCTCGTCGATGGCGACACCTTCACCGACGGCGAACTGAAACTCAAAGAGGCCGCATAACATTCACCATGGTCGCCTGGATACGCTCTCTTCCGCGGCCCCGTCACACCATGGACGAACAACACTCATCCACAATATTTGACAATATCCCTCACCGCGGATCAGCTGGGCCGTCGTTTCCAAAGCGCGTCCGTTCCTGAAGTGGGCATGTCAACGGCAAGATTGATCAACAGACGGAGAGAAAGGCCACTGTGGGACCTTCAACAATCGTGCCTTAGTTATCTGAACAGACTCTTGATCAGAAACTCCTTCTGCTCTTGCTCTGACTTGTCGATGAAATCCTGCACGATAAGTCGGATTATTTGCGATCTACTTAGCTTGCCACCAGCTACACGGTCAAGTTTCTCCACCTCCGCCTCTACCAAGCGTACGGTGACAACTCCATCTTTCAATCCGGGTTGCTTGGCCATTTTCAGCAGCCTCAGAAAGTGTGTGTAATTTAAGTATACTTTCAGTTCAAACGATGTAAAACTATATATATTATATACATACTATGTGAATCTGTATATATTATATACATAAATTTGTTCGTGTATACATAAACAGACGTGCATCAGTGAAAGAAATGCGATAGCGGGCATTCGGAGAATTTCTCCTCTTCGAATGCCCGCTATCTGCGTGAGACTGCTCTGACCTGAGCAGAGCCCGCCTCGGGCTCACGTACGTAATGTATACGAAAGATTCTTAACTGGGTCAAGTTTAGTTTGACTTCTTTGTCATCTATCTATGAAATTACGAATGCGAAAATGTAATGATGTCATCATAAGATTACTATGCATACGAGAAGGATCGATTCTGAGGGAACCGAAAAACGCCCCGACGAAATGATCGCCGAGACGTTTTGGACGTGACACACCCCAGCGCGCGTCACGGGGCTTTCGAGGAATGTCAGGGTTAAGCACGATGGCGCAGTTCCCGCAAGTGTTTTTATACCACATGTGGTGGATCGTGTTGCTCACTGGCACAACTGCCACCTCTTGAGAGTGAGGCGATAGGTGTCCTACTTTCTCCGGATTACTGCCGGGTAACACGGCGCTCCTCGTTGATGGGGGTTGGAGGAGGGCAAGTACGGGGCGTGCCAGCGGGTACTGTCAGAGGTGGGGCGGAGAAGCTGGCGAGGCCAAGGTAGCCCTCGTCTTGATGCCGGCTGGCATCAATATGCAAGAAATTGCACCCCAGATGCATTCGGAACTCGCACTTATGCCAGCCGGATCATTACTTATCCGTGATTTACGCATGTGGCATCGCGGTACTCCCAATCGCTCTAATGCCCCACGCCCCAATATGGCCATGATATACGCACGCCAATGGATGAAAACCAACTATCCCCTTATCAACATCCCGCATCTAACCTATGAACAGCTTTCTGCGCGTGCCCAAAACCTTTTTCGTTACGAGCATATTGGCGGTACACCAGTTAATCTAGCATGAGCCTTAGTATGCAAAGACTTAATTGCGAAAGAAAGATGTGGTGGCACCTTGTTAAGTAGCATCGTATACTATCCGATGCTTTGTAGTAAACTATAGCAAATAATCTATGTACTTACTTTTTTACTTGTAATCATTGAAAATCCTCAGGATTGCTATGCTACTTTCTCGTCGTAAATTCCTGCAAAATTCTACTACTTCACTTGCGGGCTTAGCCTTAGGTACCAGCCCCATATATGCGGGACCAGCGGGTATGCCCCACCGGCTCTTGGGACAGACTGGCGAAGCCGTTTCCCTACTTAGTTTAGGGGGAGCCCATATGGGTAATTATAACGATCTAACCGACGCAAAAGCAGTACGCATCATGCACGCCGCTATTGATGGCGGGATCAATTTTTTCGACAATGCCTGGAATTATTCCGAAGGTCTCAGCGAAATCCGCATGGGTTTAGCACTAGCTGGTGGTTACCGTCAACGCATCTTTTTGATGAGTAAAGAAATAAATAGGGATCCTCAAATTGCCATGGCCCATCTTGAAGAAAGTCTTAAGCGTTTAGGTACCGACTATTTGGATTTATGGCAATTCCATGGTATCAGTGATCCTGATGATCCACGTAAAATTTATGAGGATGGCTTATTAGAGATGGCACTTAAAGCCAAAAAAGTCGGTAAAATTCGCTATCTTGGTTTCACCGGGCACACCCGCCCTGACCTCCATCTGGAAATGCTCAAACGTGGTCATGCCTGGGATACAATCCAAATGCCAATCAATATATGTGATCCTCATTATCTAAGTTTTATAAAGCATGTTCTGCCCCTGGCCACAGAACGCAATATCGGCGTTATTGCCATGAAAGCACTTGCTGGTACTCCGGGTAAAATCCCTGCCACCGGCATCGCTACCGTTGCTGAATGCCTGCGTTATGCCATGAGTCTGCCAGTATCATCCGTATGCTCAGGCATGGACTCACTCGAAAGACTTGAACAAAATATCGCTGTAGCTAAGATTTTTAAACCCATGTCACCTGATGAATTAAAAGCTATTCTAGCACGTACTGCACCCACCGCCCAAAACGGCAGGCTTGAATCGTACAAATCCGCTGGTGCTTAACAA
>DPVW01000010.1:0-2415 GCA_003529325.1 Candidatus Latescibacterota bacterium
GTTGATTCGGGTCATGGTGAATCCTCTCCAGGGTCCTGCATATTAGGACGAAGCGCGCTTTATTTCGACTCTGCCATTCATCGAGCAGCGCCTAAGGCTAAGTCCCTCACGCCGGCGTCGTCCAGCGCCCTCTTGACCTGCACTGTACCTTCATGGTCCTTTCCAATGGTCTTCAAAATACGGCGCCGGCGCGGCCTCCTCACGTTATTTCAGGGATCTTAAAGCGATGGCAACTCTGAACAGATTCCCACTGTTCGGTCTGTGGAACCGAGTGGCAGCGACTGTACTCAAGTATGAGGAAGACGAGGCAAAGTGTATCGGTCACGGCGTGGCCGTGCTCTATGCGATTCGCGCCCAGGGTGGTGGGCGGCGTCTAAAATCCGACAGGGCCAAGAGTGGCAAGACCATTCCTGCTGGTGAAGGGCCGGTGGTGATGACCACGGACGACGTGCGTTTCGGTGACGACGACCTGCCATGCACGTATGACGACGACGGTCACGTTCTGACTTGCCTGGTGGGTTGCCAGTCGCCGCAGGATGCGGCGCAGACAGCGGCAAGTTACGACGCCGGCGTCGAAGCCAAGATACCTACGGAGCACATCGAGGCACTCACTGCCGCCATGCAGCAGCTGTTGTCGACATACAAGCCAGCAGAGCTACAGGGCTCCCTCATCTATTTCCTGTACAACGACTGGAAAGTTGCCTGCAAAGCAGGCCGCCAAGTCGATCTCGACAAACTCGTGCAGTGGCTGCAGGCACGGATCGAGGACCGCCGCTGACATTGCATGAGCTTCCTGTTCCCCATGCGCCCCTCTGTACTCAGGATGCTGCCTGCAACACCGGATGACTATCTGGTACCCGGTAAACGGCGAGTTGATCGCCGAGCACCGGACGCTAATCTGGAGATCACCGTGAGTAACCCCATACACAGTCAGGATCTGCAGGTCGATCCCACATCCTCGCTCACCACGTCGATAGCCACCCAGGTTCTGCAGGGCGAGATCGAAGGCCTGGACACGATCTTCCACGCCGTTGGCCCCGGCCAGACCGTGCAGCTGCAGCACTCGCCTGATCAGGGCCGAGTCTACCTGTTCACCAGGGGCAACGGCGGCGCCAGTTGCGGCACGGAAACTCACCAGGTCGCTGAGGTCGCGCTCTGGGCGCCACGGCACGCCACGTCGCACTCGGTCACGGCGGCCGACACGTCTCTGCACTTTCTCGAGCTCGTCGTCGATCTGTCGGCAACCGATCTGGCCGAACTCGAGCAGAGCGCCGACAAGTTACCCTTGTTCATCTCCTACTCGGACTGCAGGCGGTACAGCGAGCGCATCAAGAGTGCCAAGACGATCAGCCGCACATTGCTGCCCGAGCACACCTTCCCGCGGCTTTGTGTCGGTTCCGTCGAGACTACTGGCGACGACAGCGTCGCCGCCCACGAGCACCCCATGCTCGAGCAACTGTTCCTTGGCCTGCAGAGCAACGCGTGCGTGGTACACGCCGATGACGCGGAGTTTTTTTTCGGCCAGGATGTGCTGCTGCACATCCCCCTCGGCTCCCGACATGGCGTCGATGTACAGGCGCCAGACAAGCTGCACTACGTCTGGATCGACTTGTTCAAAAACAGAGAGGGTATGCAGTGGATCGTCCAGGAGCATATCCCCGAGGCATAGGATAATGGGTGACTCAGTCCTCTTCGATCACAACCGTATTGACATCCATCTTTGTGCTTGGTGAGAGCTTGGGTTTCATTCCACTCGCCGTCATCAGACCCCTGACCTTCACGAGGGGCTCCGGGTGTTTCTGTGTCCGGTAGCTGGAAACTGGAAGCCGGCGCCGCGACAGGTGATCGGCGTCGCACCGGACAGCCCGAGTATCGAATCCTGATCGTCGAAGACGGCGCCGACAATAGACTGCTGCTGAAGCGCATGCTCGGACCGCTGTCATGCGAGGTGCGCGAGGCGAGCAACGGCGCCGAGGGTGTGGCGCCGTTGGCGCCCGCATTTCATCTGGATGGATCTGCGCATGCCCGTGATGGACGGCTACGAGGCAACGCGGAGGATCAAAGCGGAGGAGGGTGGCCAGCAGACCATCATCGTCGCCCTCACAGCCAGCGCCTTCGAAGAAGATCGGCAGGTGCTGGAGATCGGCTGCGACGACTTCGTGCGGAAACCGTTCCACCAGACTGTGCTGTTCGAAACCCTCGCCCGCCATCTCGACATGCGCTACACCTACGCTGGCGAACCGGCCGGCAAGAGCCTGGCGCTGACCTCGGCCGACCTGGCGACACTCCCGCCCGAGATGCTGACACGGCTGCGGGAGGCAGCATCCATCGCGGACGATGGCGCCATCCTGCAGCTGTTGCAGGACATGCCGGATGAGCACGAGGCGCTGGCGAAAGAGCTGGAGCAGATGACCC
>DPVW01000010.1:2794-4727 GCA_003529325.1 Candidatus Latescibacterota bacterium
CTCACGGGGCTGCTGCTACCCGGAGTCGGTTGTCAGCTGCATGCGGGCTCCCTTCCTGCCGCGACCAACGAGTAACTCGTGCTCCTACCGCCACCTGGCTGCCCTCGAAACCATCCAGGAGTCTGTTGAGCACCTTGATCTTGCCGCTCGCTGAGGGACTCGGCCACAAAGCGCTGCCAGAAGCGTGACTTAGCCAGGACCTGGCCGACGATCCCCTCGCCTCTTCGATGGCATCGAAGGGGTGGGTGACGAACCAGAAATGTGCAAAGCCAGCAGCCAGCAGAGGATCAATGGACTAGGTGTCGTGGAACCAGCTCAGGAACCGTCCCACCTCTGCGTCCAGGTTCCCGGCAGGCGGTGCGTCAAAAGAAACAACCTGAATCGGCCCTTCGCGCCACTGGCCGACGACGATCTTGTTCATTCCATTTCGACCCGTCGGAAACAGTGCCGCGTGTCAAGCGAACAGACGCTCTGTGGTCAGTGGCTGCTCATAGTTGATCGTGGCGTCGGTCATTATTTCTACGACACACTCGACGTCCCGCCTGCGGCACCAGGCCGCCGACATCGAGACCGAGGCGCTGGTGGAGCGGGACTGATGGCTCAGGGTAAAAGCCGATTCGGCGCGGCAGGAGACGTGGAGGCCTGAGTATCCAAAAATAATCCGGCAGGGTGCCTGGCAACCCCGAGCACTACCTGGCCGGTGTGGAGGCCGCACTTACCTCAACACCATCACATCGTACTGCTCGAACTTCCGATCCGCTGTGACCACCGCCGCCCCTAACGATCGAGCTGTGGCGATTATGAATCGATCTGCTGGATCCCGATGGTGCCAGGGTAACGCGTTCGCCGCCACCAGCACATTGACATCCAAGGCCGCCAGCGACAGATGGTGGTGATCCATCGCCCTGTCAAACCACGCCCCCGGCTCTAAGGGCAACTCCAGCGTTTCTCGCGCGACCTTCAGGCTGATCTCCCACGCGCTGATTGCCGATACCCACACCGTATCCGCCACATTGATCGCAGTCCTGGTCTGCTCGGACAACTCGGCTGCGTCCGAGGACAACCAGATCAGAGCGCACGTGTCCAACAACAGGCTGCGTTCAGACATCCTCCCATTCTTCCTCGGTCGGTTCGGTCAGATCCCCCTTGACGGTCACCTGACTCAATTCCGGATCTACACGCGTGCGGCTGCCGTGCCGGACCGGGACCAGTTCGGCCACGGGGCGCCCGTAACGGCAGATCGTCACCTTCTCACCCAGACGTTCGACCTGCGCAATCAGCGCGGACAGCTTGGCCTTGGCCTCGTGGATGCTCACCTGTGCCATGTGTCCTCCTTTGGACTAGTTAGACCAAATAACACTAACTTGACTAACATGGCAACCCTCGCACGGTGGGCAGGGCAGGGTCTGTCTCGCATCCCATTAAAGAAGAGCCGCTTCCAAGAGCGCAAATTCGCCTGCCGTCACCGTAGCGTACGACTTGCCGCAGCTCGCCGCGCACACTTGCGTATTGCGTAGTACGGCAGCGTCGCCATGTGGGGACAGACGTACTCGGCGACGCACAAATGCGTGCGAGACGGAAGAATGTACCTTAGTGTTGTATTTATAACGTGTTACGTGATATTTACCAAGCCAGGGTGTCGTCGACGACGAGGATGGTTGTCTTGGTGGCGTCGGACATGGTCAGTCGGTCTCCGCCGAAAACTCCCGCAACACATCCTCGTCGATGTCGAGATCGGGTCATTCGGGTTGTGGGGCATGACGCAGGCCCCGTACACCTCAGCCATGGAGGCGATCTTGCGCCCCTCCCAGAAACCACCGCAGTGGCACAGGTCGGGCTGCACATAGGCGAGGGCGCCGCTCTCCATGGCCGGAAGTCCCAACGGCTGTAACAGCGCGCGTCTGGCGGGGCAAGTTGCCTACACTCTGACGGG
>DPVW01000155.1:0-8497 GCA_003529325.1 Candidatus Latescibacterota bacterium
CGACAGTATCGCAAGTGCTGACGACCGAGACTCAACAGCGGGAATTCAGCCTGGTCGTAAAAGAGGTCGATTCCATCGAGAACCAGATAGCAGACCTCCTGACAGCGACGGGCCTGGACGGTGACGAGGCTCTGCTGCTGGCGGTAAAACGCATGGGCAGCCTTGACGCCCTGTCGCTGGAGTTCGCCAAAGAGCATTCCGAGCATTTGTGACTCGTCACGGGGGTCCACAACGAGGAACCGGATCCCCGTGCCGTTGTCGAGCGCATGGTAGTTTGTGTCCTCGCCCTGCTGGCGGCGGTTGCGGCGAAGGTACCGGAGGCCTTCGTGGTCGTTCTGTTTCCACCGTTGTTCCGGTTCGTGTGAAGGATACGGATGTCTGAACTCATCGATCGAACGGCAATGGATCTGGCCGGCGTCATTCGCCGCCGTGAGGCGTCGGCTGTGGAGGTGGTACAGGCGCATCTGGCCCGGATCGACGAGCGCAATGGCGACATCAACGCCGTAGTCACCCTGTGCCGGGACCAGGCCCTCGAACGGGCGCGACAGGCGGACGCCGCCCTCAGCCGTGGAATTCTGTGGGGACCGCTGCACGGCGTGCCGATCACGGTCAAGGACGCCTTTGCCACGGCGGGGATCCGCACCACCTCGGGCACACCCCTTGCCGACAGCGTGCCGGACGCGGACACAACCCCTGTCGCCAGATTGCTGACTGCGGGGGCGGTGCTGCTCGGCAAGAGCAACATGCCCCCTTTCGGTCTCAACTACCAGTGCGACAACGAACTGTTCGGGCGCACCAACAATCCGTGGAATCTCAAGCGAACGTGTGGTGGATCTTCTGGTGGTGGGGCTGCCTCCGTGGCAGCGGGGATGGTTCCGCTCGAGCTCGGAGCCGACCTGGCCGGCTCGATCCGTGTCCCCGCCCATTATTGTGGTGTCTTCAGCATGAAACCGACGGAGTTTCTTCTTTCCGGGGGCGGGGCGCCGCCGCGCACGATCCGACACATGTCCCAGCCCGGACCGATTGCGCGCTCCGCTGAAGACCTGGCCCTGGCCTTGCGGCTGCTCGCCGGACCTGATGACCAGGTGCGCGAGATCCCCCCAGTGCCGCTCGAAGCGGCGGCTGTCCGGCCATTGGCCAGCTACTCTGTCGCCTGGATGTCGGCCCTGCCTGGCGCCCAGCCATCAGCGGACATCGTCAACTCCATGACGAAGCTCGCCCTCGGCCTCACCGATGTCGGCTGCCATCTCCGTGAAGCGCTGCCGGAGGGTTGGGAGTTTGCACCCCTGATGGAGACCTGGGCTGAACTCGCGTATGCCGAGATCGGCTCCGGTATGGACGATACCGCGCGCCAGGCCTTTGCCGAGCAGTTGCGCATCGAGCCAGACTCCGACGACGCCCTGCTGCGTGGGGCCCACCGCGGACTGAGCGCCGACTACCGTGCCTTTGCTGCGACCCTGAACCAGCGAGACGGATATGCCATGGCCCTTGATGAACTGTTGCAGCAGGTCGATGTACTGCTTATGCCCACCTCGATGACGACCGCCATCGAACACTGGCCCACGGGGGAGCCCATACCCGTCGACGGGCGCCCGGAGACCTACTGGACCGTCGGTCTCGGGTACACGACACCAACCAACCTTACCGGCCATCCCGTCGTCGTTTGTCCGGTGGGCCGGGATCGGGATGATCTGCCGATCGGCGTGCAGGTTGTCGGGAGCCGCTGGCGGGACATGGAACTGCTGGGTTTTGTCGAACGCCTGGCAGAATTTGCCGGACCCATCGGACAGCCGCCGATCTGCACATGAGTGATCATCGACCCAACGTCATCGTCATCCTCTGCGATCAACTGCGTCGCCAAGCTGTGGGCTGCTACGGTGACGCCGATGCTGTGACGCCCAACATCGATCGCCTCGCCGCTGAGGGCGTGCGCTTCGACAGTGCCTGTTCCACCTATCCCATCTGCGTCCCTTTCCGTTTTACCATGATGACGGGGCAGTACGCGCATACGCGACTCGTACCCGGGATCGAATGGCGCATGTCCCCTGCCGAACGGACCCTGGCGGACGAATTCAACGAGGCGGGGTACGAGTCGATCTATGTCGGCAAGTGGCATCTCGACGGCGGCCATGGTCGCATGGGCTCCGCCGAACAGACGAACCGTACCCCCGTGCGCCGCCCATACCAGGGACGCTGGCAGAAGTGGCTCGGCTTCGAATTGCGCAACGATCCGCACGACACCTGGTATTTCGAGGATGACGATCCGACACCTAGGAAAATCGACGGCTACCAGACGGACGGCCTCTTCGACCTGGCGCTGCAACACCTGCGCCACGGCCGTGACAAGTCGAAACCGTTCCACCTGCTGCTGTCCGTAGAACCGCCGCATCCGCCATATATCGCCCCCGCCGATCTGCAGGCGGCGTGGGCGGACCGCGAGATCCAGCTGCCGCCAAACTTTCACGCCGAGTCAGAGGCAGTGCGCGCCCAGCTGATCGCTCAACGACGCACCTACTACGCCATGGTCGAGAACCTCGACACCAACGTCGGGCGCCTGCGCCGGTTTCTGACCGAACAAGGGCTGGCAGAGGATACGACGCTGCTGTTTCTCTCCGATCACGGCGAGTTGCTCGGTGCCCACGGCTTGACCAGCAAGCAACGCCCCTTCGAGGAGTCGGTGGGGGTGCCGCTGATCGTCTACGATCCCCGGCGTCCGGACCGCGCCGGCGCAGTGATCACCGAACCGGCCTGCACAGAGGACCTGTTCCCCACCTTCCTTGGACTGGCGGGACTGCAACCGCGCGAGCACCTCCCGGGCGAGGATCTCAGCTACCTCATCGCCGGCGAACGACAACAATTGGCGCGGCCGGGCGTACTGCTGGAATTTGTCGCCGAGTTACGGGAACGGGTGCCGTTCTACGATGAAGTGTGGCGTGGCTTCCGTTCGCGCCGCTACAAATACACCGTCAAGGGCGACAAGAATGGCGCGCATCCATGGCAGTTTTTCGACCTGCAAGTCGATCCGTACGAAATGACGAACCTCATCGATGACGCCGCCCATCGGGCGAGCATCACCGAGCACCATTCGTGGTTGCGTGACCGTATGGAAGAAACCCTCGACCCACTGGCTCTGGCGCCCGCCTTCGGCCACCCTTCCTGGAATCAGTGGCGCTGATTCCAGATGCCCAGCTCGAAGGGCCGCGGGTCGGCATCCGCCATCAGTTCGGTCCGTTCTTTGACGCGACGGTTCCAGTTCTGGCGGCCGTGCCATAGCAGGTGCTGGCTCGCCGGAATCTGTGCCTTGAACTCCGCTGTCAGTTCGCCGTCGCCCCAATAGGGCAGCTGCGCCGGACCGTAGCCGGTGATGATGATCACCCGCTCACGCTCACTCGTGAGCAGACCCGTTGCATGGATCAGCGGCTCCACGAACAACAGGGTCGAGCCTGCAGGCGCAATCACCTGATGAATCAGCGACCGATCCTGATAGGCGCATTCAATGAGCTGCTCCGGGGGCAGGTCCATCTTGTGCGTGCCCGCAATGACGACGGTACCACCATCATTCGGTCCCAACTCGGTGAGATTTGTCAGCGTCTTGACGAAGTTGCAGTGATAGAGGCCGTGGCGTGTATAACTGCCGTACGGCACATCGATCCCTCGATGAAAACTGTATTTGCAGTTCGATCGGTCCTGCGTTTCCCAGCCTGGCGCACGAGAATTGATGTGCGCATTCGACTCCACCATGCGGATCTCACCGCCGATCGTCTCCGCCGCCATGCCCAGCATGCGCGGGTGCGTGATGTACGCAGTGAACAGCGGATCCGCCTGTTCGATATCACGCATGAAGTGGTGGTGTGTGGAGTTGACATTGGCGAGACCGGCGCCCCGTACCTTGGTCGATTGATCCTGGCTTCGAGACGCCGGGTTGCCCGCACCGGTCAGGTCCCGTTTGAGCTTCTGCAGCGCCTCGATCATGGCGCCACATTCGTCGGCCGTCAGCGTCTCCGGCACGACAACGTAGCCGTATATGTCCAGATGCAGGCGCTGCGCCGGCGTCAACGCCGGAAAGGGTACGTCCATCCCCTCTTCGGTTGGCGTCATGGCGCCGACTCGATGACCATACCCTCGGCCAGTCGGTTCCAACCGGTCTTCTCGTCCCACACACCCGGATTCGCCAGTCGATACGCATAGCGGGCGTCGTCGTGCAGCCTCGTGGCGGGATCTGCCAGGTGCAGGTAGGCGGTGTACGAACCGGGTTCGATCTCCACCGGCAGAGACAGCTCGACATCGAGCAGGAATTGTTCGCCTCCTTTCCACAACCGCGGATCAACACCGGTGGGCAACGACCAGGAGCGATTGGTCGTCGCATTTTGCAGCACGATCTCGACGCTGCGGCTGTTGTACAGAGAAGCGAAGCCGTAGTTCTCCATCTCGAGAGTGACCCGTAGCAGACCACCTGGTCGAGTGCGGCGCAGGATCTGGCTTCCATGCAGCGCGAAGCGCGCCCCCAGTCGCCGCTTGACGTCCCCCATGCAGCCCTGAGTTTCCCACTTTTTCAATACGGCAGGATGCCACCCACTGTTGAGATAGGTTGCATGAAGTGTGCTCATTTCAAGCATCGCCGAGTCACAGTCGTTGAGTTCATAATCGGCGCAGCTCTCGCCACCAAATACCGTGTGCAGCGTCTCCTGGGCGAGGTAGTCGACCTCCCCCGCGCGGTCCATGCCGCCGCGGTCGTAGGTACCTACGTCGGTGTCCGATGACAGGAAGCAGTCGTTGTGATGGCCCGTCCGTGCCACCGGATCGCCACTGTAAGCATTGGTCGATGTCACCACGTCAAAGCCATCATCTCCAAGACTGAACATCGTTTGTTTCAACATGGGGTAACGGAGCACGACCATACGCTCCATCGGCATGTTGTCGAGGAAGAAGTAGAGCAACTCCCGGCGCTGCTCCAGATCATTGGCCAATGTTGTGGTGTGCCATTCACCCCAGGGGCCGATGAAACCCGCCTCAAACAGGGCGATGACATCGACGTTGGCCGCAAAGATCGGCGCCAGCTGCATGACATGATTGCGCAGATTCTGAATCGGTGGATCCGTGTAGGTCGTGTAGTCTCCCCCCTCCCCTCTGGAACCGTAGCTGCCGCGGACGATGACCTTCATACCCTGGTCGCGTGCTGTGTCGAAGCCGCGCTGCACGTCGGCCAGAAAGTCGGCGGGCAGAAACCCTTCGTCGCGATAGGGTGTCAATGTGATGCGTCCCCAGACGAGGGTGATTCCCTTCTCCTGCCGGACGGAACCGATGTCGGCATCGAGTCGGGCCAGATCGGTGTATTGATAAAAGCCGCGTTCCGGGTTGACGAAGATGCTGTCGCCGACCTCGTAGTGGGTGACGATCAAGGAATCTGTCGTGACGTCCTCGACACGAGTGTCGCCTTGTACCAGTTGTTTGCCACCACAAGCGACGAACACGAGCAGCGACAGCAGACCGAATACGGCAAGCATGGGTTTCATCCTGCAATCCGCTCGGGTAAAGAGAACCAGTCCTTTTGACGATCGACGATCCACGCGCAGGAGGCCAGTCGGGCCAGACGGTGAATATCTGCATCGCTGGCGCCTTCCGGGGTTTTTTCTCATTGTGAAGCCTGGAAACACAACCAAGGAGGAATGGGATGAGAGGACTGTTGAATGACCTGTCCGTGATCCGCAGGGGCCACAGCGGACGCCACTCGAGTTGGGACACCAGTGGCCGCAATGCCGACGCCTGGTTGTTGCAGCCAGGGGAAACGCGCGTCCTCGCCGATATCGATGGCCCCGGGCTCATCAACCATATCTGGATGACCCAGGGCAATCACTATCGCGAAGTGCTGCTGCGTATCACCTGGGACAATGCCCGATCGCCCAGCGTCAACGTGCCCTTGGGTGACTTTTTCGGCCTGGGGCACAACATCGTCAACTCATACCAATCGCTGCTGTTTACCGCCTCGACGAGGGCGAACAACACCTTCAATAGCGGCTGCGCCCTCAACAGTTACGCTCCCATGCCCTTTGGCGAGCGTGCACTCGTCGAGTTGGTCAACGAGAGCAAACAACCCCATCGGCAGTATTTCTACATCGATTGGGAGACCACGGACAGCACACCGCAAGATGAGCAGGGCTACTTCCACGCCGAGTTTCGCCGGGAAAATCCCTTTGGGGGCTGGGGTCACGAGATCACCGTCAATACGCCTGAAGCGAACATCGTCAACAAGGAACGCACGGCATACGACAACAACTACGTCATCCTCGAGACGAAGGGCGCCGGACACTACATCGGCTGCAACATTTCGGTGACCAACTTTCAGGGCACCTGGTGGGGGGAAGGCGACGACATGATCTGGGTCGATGGCTACAAGTGGCCCCCCGACCTGCATGGCACCGGCTCGGAAGATTATCTGAACCAGGCGTGGGGTATGCAGGACAACGCCTTTCTGCGTAATGGTTCCTCCATTCACGAGAGCAACACACAGGGCTACCAGACCAGTTACGTCCACCACCTGGAAAATCCCGTGCGCTTCAGTAAGGACATCAAGGTGACGATGGAGCATGGCCACGGAAATCATCTGTGCAACGAGATGAGCTCCGTCGCCTACTGGTATGCCGCCAAGCCCTCTCGTGTGGCCCGGCCTCCCGCCGTGGCCAAACGCCTGCCCGTGCTGCGTGACAACCAGGGCACGTGGCTCATGGACAAGAAGAATCAGACCACCTCCCGTACTGTGTCGGTCAATCGTGAGATGAAGGCGAATAAGCCGAAGTGGAAGAAGGATCATTCGTGAATTGGGAGGCCCTTGAGGGATCATTCGAACACGCCGTCGTGCAACCCCAGGGAGATCTCGGAGAATGTGTCTTCTTCGCTTATCAAGGCGACAACCTGTTGGTCTCGATGGAACGTCAGGACCATGGCGGGATCCTGCCCCGGGCAACCACCTTTGACGAGTTAGGGGTCCCATTTCGAGACCCCCACTACCTGGGCACGCGCAATGGCGTACACTGCTTTGCCGTCGACCTCGAGGAGGGTGCCCAGGCACCTGCGGGCATGGCCCTGCAAGGGTTGCGAATGCTCTACGGCACCCTCGACGAGCCAACCTTTCAACTCGCCGGTCGCGCCTTCCAGATCGTCAACTGGGACCGCACCCATCATTTCTGCGGACGCTGTGGCACCGCCGCCGACTATCACAAATCGGATCGCGCCCGGCAGTGTCCCGACTGTGGATTGCTCTCCTTCCCCCGGGTGTCGCCGGCAGTCATCACCCTCATCCATCGCGGTGATGAATTCGTCCTCGCCCGCAACGGCCGATTCCCCCAGGGGCGCTACAGCATCATCGCCGGTTTTGTCGAAGCGGGAGAAGCTCTGGAGGAAGGTGTGGCGCGCGAAATCCAGGAAGAGGTCGGCCTCGAGGTCACCGATATCACCTACCACAGCAGTCAGCCCTGGCCATTCCCGAATTCGCTCATGATCGGCTTCACCGCCGCCTGGAAGAGCGGCGAGATCGTCGTCGACGGCGAGGAGATCGTCGATGCCGACTGGTTCAGCGCCAGCCGCCTGCCCGAATCCCTGCCCGATGGCATCAGCATCTCGCGACGCATAATCGACGACTTTCTCGCCCGTCATGGGGGTGCAGCACCGTCATGACGAAAGCCGAAAAGGCCGCCTTCATCCTGCAAACCCTCGATGAACTGTACCAGGTGCCACCGATCCCGCTCACGCACCGCAGCCCGTATCAGTTGCTGGTGGCAGTACTGCTGTCGGCGCAGACCACGGATGTGAAGGTGAACGAGGTGACACCTGCCCTGTTCAAGGCGGCTGACACGCCAGAGAAGATGGTGCACCTCTCAGTAGACCAGATCCTGGACTTTGTCCGCACCGTGGGGCTGGCACCGGGAAAGTCGAAGAACATCCATCGTCTCTCCGAACTACTGCTCGAAAACCACGATGGCATCGTCCCGGAAACACTGGAGGAATTGGAAGCCTTGCCCGGCGTCGGCCACAAGACGGCATCCGTCGTCGTCGCCCAGGCCTTCGGTCAGCCCGCCTTTCCCGTGGACACTCACATCCATCGCCTCGCCTACCGCTGGGGTCTGTCCAATGGCAAGAATGTCGAGCAGACCGAGAAGGACCTGAAACGAACCTTCCCGATCGAATCGTGGAACAAACTGCACCTGCAGATCATTTACTTCGGCCGGGAGTATTGTCCAGCGCGATCGCACGACATGAAAAGCTGCCTGATCTGCGGCGTCGTCGGCCGCAAGAGTCTGCTTCGCTAGGCACCATGCGTACCCTGCTGCTACAGATCCACCTCTACGCCGGGCTGTTGTGCTCGAGCTATCTCGTCATTTTCGGCATCAGTTCGCTCAACTATAACCACCATTTCGGTGAGGCCATCTCGGGCGACGAAAGCCACTGGGAGCGACAACTGTCGCTGCGGGCCTTCGAGCAGGACCGCGACCGCGCCTTTGCC
>DPVW01000155.1:8888-28224 GCA_003529325.1 Candidatus Latescibacterota bacterium
CCAATCGGATGGAACTCGTGTCGCTGGAGGTGGAGTTGTTTCATTTGGTCATCGCCCGGTGATCAATGCGGTTCGATGGGGGAATGTAACATGGTAGCTCTCCTTGGTAGCACATGAATAGCGTGTTACCAAAGTAGCCCCGCCCCGACGGCCCCGAATCGGCCAAATCGTCGGTCCTGCACCTGTCCTTTGGGACAGGCCCTTACCAGGAATCCAACCCGAGAAGCTTCCTGCCACGATCGGTGAGTTGGGCCGGATCGTTGTCAGCCTCCCAACGCCGCTCATCTCCTGGGAATGCCTTGCCTGATGGATTCAGTCTATCCCGCCACAACTTTATGCGAGCCTGTCGGGCCGTGCTGTTGTCGAAATGCGCCGGAGACATGGTGATATACTGTGCCAGGCGCGGTTTGCCGGAGGTGTTGGCAGAATTTCCATGGGCCAGAAGCCGATGCCAGATGAGCAGATCCCCTGCCTTGCCCGGAATCTTCTTTGTCTGCAGATCCGTCAGATCGGGCTTGCGGGCGTCGCGATCGGCGGGTTGCCGGCGCACCCAATCCTCGAAGTCGCGATGGAATCCGGGCACGCACTGGAATGTGCCCTGATCCTCGGTCGTGTCCTCGAGGTAGAGCACCCCCTGAACGCCGAAAGGAATCGGCCGCTTGGACGTGTCCAGGTCCCAGTGGATCATGCCATCGTGGTCCCATTCGGGTTTGTCTGGTCGCATGGGTGGCTTGCAGTTGGCCCTGTCCATACTGACCCAGAGATCTTCCCGACCCCAGATCTCAGAAAAAGCCTCATGCACGCGAGCATGCTGACGATTGTTCCACAGTCCCTGTGTCTGGTACATCTCGACCATGCCGCCCTTGCGCATGGGGTCGTGGTACCAGTCGTCAGGATCTTGTCGGTCCATCCCCAGAAAAGCCCACACCTCATCGATGACGGCCGTCAGATTCTCCACTGGCACGGCGTCATGGATGACGACGTAGCCATTCTCGTTCCAAAATGCCAGATCCTCGTCGTTCAGTATCGCCACGAAAGTCCTCTCCTTGAAGGGCCTTCAAGATAACGCGATCCGCCAACGATTGCCTGATAGGAGCGTGTCCGAGTGGCCCTACGGGGTCGATGGTGCGATATTGCTTCACTCATTCAACGAAGAGGTTCTCCCGTATATGTCAAGAGTCCGACTGGCCCTCGTGGGTTGTGGTGGCATGTCGAAATCGCACCTGCGACGATTCCACGCCCAGGCCGACCGCCTCGAGGTCGTCGCCGCCGTCGACATCGAAGCAGACAAGGCGCAGATCGTTGCCGACGCCATGGCCCAGCACGGCGTCGTCGTCCGTGTCGCCACGGACCATCGTGATATCATCAACGATGTTGATGCCGCCCTGCTCGTGCTCCCCCACCACCTGCATCATCCGGTGGCGATGGATTTTCTGCGTTCCGGTAAACATGTTCTCGTAGAAAAACCGATGGCGATCTCCGAGGCAGAAGGTATCGAACTGATCGCAGCAGCCAATACGTCCGATGTGGTGCTCATGGTCGCCTACTGCATGCGATTTCACCCCCTCGTGACGGGTATGAAACAACTCATCGACGACGGTACCTGTGGCGACATCTTCCAGGTCTCCATCTGGACCGAACAACTCACTCAATACCATGAAGGACACTGGGGCCTCAAGAAAGCCACCCTGGGGGGTGGTCAGCTCTTCAGTCATGGCTGTCACTACATCGACATCCTGCTGTGGTACCTGGGCCGACCCATTCGCGGCACCCACCTGGGAACGAATAGGGGCACACCCTGGATGGAGCGGGAGGGCACCAGCAATGTCAGCCTCGAGTTCGAGGGTGGCCGCCTTGGATATCACTTCGGTACATGGGGCGCCCGCGGCACGAGTCTGGGGTATGCCTTTCATGCCCACGGCACAGATGGCATGATCGAAGCCGACATCAAGACTGGCGATCTGCGCATCCGGCGCGGCGAACAGGTCGAACTGGTGTCACAACACGAGACCGGCAAACACACCGAAGCGGAGATGGCGCACTTCGTCGACTGCATTCAGACTGGCGCCCGCCCCCTCACCGATGGCCCTGGCAGTCTGCAGGGCTTACGCCTCATCTGGCGACTGTACGAGGCCGAAGAGCAAGGCGGCATCGCCGACCTTCGCGGTCTGGGCCTCGATCAAGTCGCTGACACGGGAATCCTGATATGAAGATCGGTATCGCTCGCACACAGATCACTCCACAAGGGCCGGTATGGCTCACCGGCTACGGTGATCGGGACCACAAATCCGAGGGCCTCTATGCAGCTCTCCATGCCGGAGCGATCTACCTCGAAGGCGACAGCGATCGCGCGCTCATCCTGACGGCTGACGTCATCGGCTATTCCCCACCTGCGGACGCCACCATGCGTCAGGCCATTGCCGACGCCACTGGTTTGCTGCCGCGCCAGATCGTGCTCACGGCGACGCACACGCACTGTGCGCCCTTCTTCACGCCGTGGATCATGCCCGGAGAGATCGAGCCGGCCTATGCCGACTTCCTGCAACGCAAGCTGCGCAGTGTCAGCATCGCCGCCATCCACGCAGCGGTGGCGGGACGGATCGAATTCTCCCGAACCACGTCCACCTTCGGCGTCAACCGCCGCCTGCCGGACGGCAAGGGTGGCGTCACCATGGCACCCAACCCCAATGGCCCCATCGATCGTGACCTCGACACACTATGGTTTCGCAACGACGCCGGTGATATGCTCGGCACACTCACCATCTACGGATGTCACCCCACCAGCCTGAGTGGATATCTGGTCGGCCCCGACTATCCTGGTTATCTGTGTCAACACGTAGAAGCCGATACCGGTGCCCCGGCTCTGTTCTCCACAGGCTGCGCCGGCGACGTTCGCCCCTGGTTCCCCAAGCAGGGCGCTCAAGGATTCTTGCGACCCAGTTTGCCGGAGTTGGAAGCAGCTGGTGCGGCCATGGCACTCGAGGTCCTTACCAGTCGGGAGGAGGCCGTCACCGTCTTTGGTGACCGCCTGTGCATCGACCATGTCGTCCACCGGTTGCCATATACCGAACTGCCGACAGAACAGGAATTACTTACCGAAGTCGACAGTGACGACCCACGTGCACGCGACTGGTCGAAAGCCATGCTCGTCGACCTCGAGGCGGGTGGACTTGCCACTGCGTCCCCGCATGAAATTCAAGCACTGCAATTGCACCCCGGCTTCCGCATCATCTTCCTGGGGGGTGAGGTGCTTTCCGAGATCGGCCTGCACATCAAACGGCGGCTCGCACCGGCGACGACGATCACCGTCGCCTACGCCAATGGACTCATCGCCTACGTGCCGAGCGCCAACGCCTGGCCCCTCGGTGGCTATGAAGTGCATGGTTCGCATCGTTATTTCACTCGCCCCGCCGCCTTCACGGCTGCTTGCGAAGATCTCATCGTCAAAGAGACGGCACGTCTCGTCGATCGACTCACCTGATGGAGCCCCCCTCGTCCCTGACTTTCGATCGCAACACCTGGAGTTTCGACTGTGAGCCAACGCTGAATGACTCGCAGGTCCTGGAATTTTGCCGCGAAGGATTTCTACTCCTGCCGGGGGTTGTTCCGGACGAGGTCAATCAGAAAACCTGTGAATATCTGGAGGGTCGACTCCCCGCTCAACCGAGCTGGACACCGCGGGGCTGGACGGAACAGGACATCGAACGTGTCCGCGCCTCCCACGAACCGAGCGCCATCTTCCTCGAGGAATGGTACATCGAGCACGTGCTGCTGAACCCACAGCTGGCGGGTGTCATGCGCTCACTACTCGGCGCCGGCGTCGGACTGCCAGTGCTGGCCTCTCACCACGCCACCGAGTGTCCGCAACCGCCGCAGGGCTGGCACCACGATGCCGATCACGTCTTCGGACCGGAGCTGGAGTTCGTCGAGGTCTTCTATTTCCCACAGGACACCCCCGCCGAACTCGGCCCCACCGAGGTTGCCCCGGGGACCCACATCGGCCACCACAGTCGCGACCTAGACGAGTCAGGTGTCCTGGCTGCGGGAGTGGCGGGCACACTCGGGATTCACCATCAAAGCATTCTCCATCGACGCGGGGCCTCTACGGCGACGGGCATGCGCCACATGCTCAAATACATCTACTGGCGCCAGACACCTCCGGTGCAGGACTGGATCGAAGAATCCGGCTTTGACCCGGAGACCGCCTTCTACGGGGGCCACCATACGGCGCGCTTTGCGGCACACATGTTCTGGTGGCTCCGTGGCAAGGGGGATCAGTTCCGCATCATCGGTGGTCAGGGCTGGCCCTGGCGCTCCGACCAGCAGGTCGGCCCCTCCTACGGGTATGGCCGCACCGACGGTTATCTGCCGGACTGGCGCCGCAACAACCCCGACGGATACGCGCGCTGACGGCAGACAACACCGGGGTCGTCACCCTTTCGTGGGTGCAGGCGCAGCCATTGCTGGCGGCGCGCAGTGACGACGTCCCCCTCATTGAGACGAGCCACGATCTGGGCCGCACCGCGACTCAGGCGCGGCTCGACGAGGCGGGCGCCACCTTCGCCGATGGCATACAGGTCTGCTGGACCGCTCTCCAGCATGTGGTGGGGGACAGAAATGGCTGCTTCGAAGTACAGGGTACAGAGACCACCCGCATCCAGCAGATGTCAGATCTGACGGGACGTCTCGCCAGCCTCTACCCGACCCAGGGACCACCCGCCCTGTTGTTGTCGGGCACACTCATGCACCGCATCAAAGGCATTCACCCAGGGCAGGACACACAGCACAAGTTGCAGCCCCTCGGACGACTCGCCGGCATGCGGGTCCTCGACACGGCGACCGGTCTGGGTTACACCGCCATCGAAGCGGCTGACGCCGGCGCCGAGGTCATCACCGTGGAGTGGGACCCCGCCGTGGTCGACATGGAGCGGCGCAACCCGTGGTCGGCCGGATTGTTCGCCCACCATGCCATCGACCGCCGCCAGGGCGACATAGCAGAAGTGATCGAAACCTTCGACGACAACGCCTTCGATCGCATCCTGCACGATCCGCCGGTCTTCGAACTGGCCGGTGATCTGTATGGTGGTGCCTTCTACGCACAATTGCACCGGGTGTTGGCGCCCCGCGGGCGACTGTTCCACTATGTCGGCAACCTCGACAGTCCTTCCGGGATCCGGGTATCGCGTGGCGCCAGCCGGCGTCTGGGGGAGGCCGGCTTCGGCGACGTTCGTCTGCAACCCGACGCCTTCGGCATCAGCGCTCGCCTCTGATCCGCTCCATTGCTCTTCAGGGCGCCAACTTTTCTTTCATCTTTGCCGCAAAGTAGGCGTAGATCTCCTCACGGTGTCCCGCATTGCTCGGCTGCGCGTTGGCAGCAGATATGATGGGTGCCGCTTCGTCTGCATGCACTGGATAGGGTGCGTCGAACAGCGCCCAACTGGCCAGCGCGATTTTCATGCTCGCGATATCGCCCTGATGGTCGGGGTCTCTATAGAGATTCTGTTGCTCGTATGGATCACTTGTCAGATCGAAATACTGCGAATTCGTGTCGTCGCTGCAGAATAGCAGTTTGTGCGTCTGGGAGCGCACCATATAAGCCCGCCCCCGTCCGGACTCGGCAAAGAGTAATGCCCGCTGCGGCGAGACGGCCAGGTCCAGACCCGGCATAACGGCAGGTACATCGCAACCCGCCTGCGTCAGCAGCGTCGGCGCGCAGTCGATGGTATTGACCAGGGCGTCGCTGACGGAGCCGGCCTGCAACTGGCCAGGATACTTGACGACGAGTGGCACACGAATCAGCGGCTCATACATGTGATTGCCCTTGAGCAACAGGTGGTGATATCCCATGTAGTCACCGTGATCGCTGTTGTACAGGATCAGCGTATTGTCGTAGAGGCCTTCTGCCTTGAGTAGCGATGTCATCCTGCCCACGTGGTGGTCGATCTGCGAGATGGTGGCGTAGTAGTAGGCCATGGCGCGGCGAATCTTGGTCTCTGTCATCTCGTCGTAGGGAAAGTAGCCACGGCTATAGGTCAGATCTTGAGGCAGCGGCTCTGCTGTATAGCCGGGCAAGAGTTCCAGCGCCTGTGGATCGTACATCTGGCTCCAGGGCGCAGGTGGATCGAATGGATGGTGTGGCTTGATAAAGCTGGCCATCAGCAGATGACCACCGTCTTGCCAGGTCTGCAGTTCGTCCATGGCCTGTTCGGCGATCCAAGTCGTGGAGTGGTGCTCCTCGTCCAGGTCGGATTCGAGCGCACCGACGTGTTGCCAGTATTCGGCGGGCGCGTCGGTCCGATACTCAGACTCCTGGTCGAGCAGATCGACATAATACCCCTGGCCCTGTTGGCGCAGCCAACGATGATAGTCGTCATCGTAGCGACCAACGCCATTCTGCTCGGCGAGGATCAGTTCGTCAAAGCCGACATCCGCATATGTGGGAGTCAGGTGCATCTTGCCCACGGCTTTGGTGTGATATCCCGCCGTGCGCAGAATCTGCGGAAAGGTCGATAGACCCGCGGGCAAGGTGCAGTGGTTGCTTCCTCCCAGGTGCTGGCGCACATAAAGGCCGGAAAGGAATGAATAGCGCGAGGGTGTGCACACCGGGTAGGGGCAGAATGAATTGGCGTAACGCACGCCATCGGCGGCAAGGGCGTCGATATGCGGCGTCTGGACATCGGTATTGCCATAGGCACCGATGCAATCGGCACGGTGCTGATCGGCCTGAATGATGAGGATGTTGGGTCGATTTGTGTCGTGCATATAGCACTTCCCTTTGACCTTCGACCTCCGTGATCTTTGCCCAGTTCGCCCGGCCGGGGGCAAAACCCCTACCCCGGCAGATCGCCACTATCCAGTGACGGGCACCAGAACTTCTCGGCGTATTCGACCACCAAGCGCGTGCCCTCTTCGTGGCTGACATATGGTGGCCTCGCCGGGCTATACATCGTATCCGTCAGATCACGCAACAACGCCATCGGCACGCCCCAACGCGACATCTGTTTGATGGCAAATGTGCGGTGCAGGACACACATGTTGGTGTGCACGCCAAGGATCAGCAGTCGGTCGATGCCGCCTGCCTGCAGACAGGCATACACCCGACCACCCTCGTCGGAGATCAGATCCTTCTCTGCATCGATGTCGATCGCCGCATGTTGCCGAGTCCACGCCTTGTATGGCTCGTTCTCCGCCACGGTCGTGCCCTGATCTTCGGCGTAGATCGGCAGGGGCGGATCATAGGCTGACACATCCCCAACGGGAGCAAAGATCTGCCCCACCAACGAATCTGCAGCCTGCGCAAAATCGGGCAGGCGGGGTTCGGGTTCCAGCGGTTCGACGGCGAGGGCCCGTTGTCGCGCGGGATGGTCTGTGTAAAAGTCCATGGTGTCCGATGGCGCGTGGATGATCTGTACACCGAGGTCCCGCGCCGCGTTGACGGCAGCATTCATCTTCGACAGCAACGGCTCCAGCCGCTCACGGGCACCGCGACACCAATGGCTGTCCCACACGTCGCACAACAACAGTCCCGTCTTATCAGCCGGCTGCTCGACGGTGTCCGTCACGGTTTGCCAGTGCCGGTGACCACCGTCATCCGTTGCCAGGATCTGCCGTCGCAGATTCAGCGCCAGCGTCGTCATCTTAATCCCTACCCTACCAATCGACCACCGATCCATCATCCGGATCGAGTCGAGTTGGGTAGAGACCGGGTTCACCGACCATCGCCATCAGTTTGTCTTCATCGATGGTGATACCGAGGCCGGGTTCCGTCGGCAACGGACGATAGCCATCACACACAGGCGGCAGCGGTTTGGCCAGCAGTTCAGCATACTCGTTGTCACCCCGCTCCTGAATGAGAAAATTGGGGATGGCGGCAGCGATCTGCAGGCTCGCCGCCAGCGAACAGGGGCCCTGCGGATTGTGTGGCGCCAACGGCGTGTAGTACGCTTCAGCCATACCGGCGATGATCTTGAGTTCCGTAATGCCACCAGCATAACAGATGTCGGGTTGCAGGATCGTGGCGGCGCGCTTTTCGAGGATCTCCCGGAAGCCCCACTTGGTGAAGATGCGCTCTCCCGTGGCCAGGGGGATATGTGTCTTCTGCGCCAGCTCCGCCATAACGTCGATATTCAGCGCCTGCACGACCTCCTCATAGAACCAGGGATGATACGGCTCGAGGGCCTTCATCAGCAGCATGGCCGTGGGCGGCTGCACGGCGCCGTGAAAATCGACGGCAATATCGACGCCCGATCCATGTTTGTCGCGCAGTGCCTTGAACCGTTCCGTCACCTCATCGACGAACTTCTGCCCCTCGATATACTTGAAGGCCGGGCGCGACGCCTGCGGGCCAACCTTGATGGCATTGACACCGGTCTCCCCACTCACCTCACCATACACCCGAATCCGTTCACGCGTGGGCCCCCCGAGAAGCTTGTAGACGGGAACGCCGTAACACTTGCCGGTGATATCCCACAGAGCCATATCGATTCCGGAGAGGATGGCCGTCTTGATCGGCCCACCACGATAGAACGCGCCACGGTGGATGGCCTGCCAGTGATGGGTCACCGGTCGGGGATCCTTGCCGACGAGATATGCCGCCACTTCCAGAGCACCGGCGGCGCAGGCCTTGGCATCATCCTTGAGCATCTCCCCCCACCCGGTGATGCCCGCATCCGTGGAGATCTTGACGAAGACCCAGGAATTTGTCAGGACGAAGGTCTCGATCTTGGTGACCTTGATCTCTTCGTTGGGACCGATGGCAGCCTGTTCAGGATTGGACATGTCAGGACTCCTGTGAGTAGGGTATTGTCGTTGGTTTCGTGCCGCCAAAGCATCCACGGATGCCATCGTTACGTCAAGCAGTACATCCTGAACTCGAGGCCCGCATGGAACCCGATCACTCCGGCGTACCCGGTGTCGTGCTCGCCCACTCCCCTGGCGCAACCGGTGTCTATATCGGCAGTCCGAGTCTCGTCGTCCTCGAAAATGGGACGTATCTCGCTTCGCACGACTTTTTTGGCCCGGGAACCAATTTCGACAGAGGTGCCATCTATCGTTCGCTGGATCGTGGGGAGAGCTGGACCCACATAACCGATATGATCGGTCAATGGTGGTCGACCCTCCTCCTGCACCGAGGTGATCTCTACACGATCGGCACGACGCGCGAATTCGGTTACGCCGTGATCCGGCGTTCCACAGATGGCGGCCAGACATGGACGGAACCCACCGATCAAAGGACGGGCATCCTCTCAGCCACTGATCGATATCACTGTGCGCCCGTTCCCGTCGTCGAGCACGAGGGGCGTCTCTGGCGTGGGTATGAGCTGGCTTACGGCAAACGGCCGCAGTGGCCGGTCACGGTCTGCTCCGCTGCCGTTGATGCGGATCTGCTGTCGGCGGCAAGTTGGAGGTGGGCGGACCCCTATCACCACTTCTGGTCGGCAGGTCAGTGGATCGAGGGCAACATCGTCATTACTCCCGAGGGCGGCCTCGCCAACATCCTGAGAGCGAATCTCGGGGCGGGCGCAGGTGTCGATGACGAACCGCCACGCGAACACGCAGCGGTAGTCCACGTCTCCGATGACGGTACCCGCCTCTCCCACGACCGCGGTCGCGACCTGATCGATTTTACCGGGGGCGGTACCAAATTCACGATCCGCTTCGACACCGTCTCCGGCAGATACTGGTCTCTGGGGAACCAGCAGACCAACCCGCCGGCAAAGCGCAACACCCTCGTGTTGACTTCATCCCCTGATCTCCTACACTGGTCGATCGAGTCTACACTTCTCCACCACGACGATCCGGAGAAGCACGCATTCCAGTATGTGGATTGGTTGATCGAGGAGGAGGATCTCCTCGTGTTGTCACGAACCGCCTACGACGACGGTATCGGTGGTGCGCACAACGGACACGATGCCAACTATCTGACATTCCATCGCATCAAGAAATTCAGAGATAGTGCCCGAGCCAGCTGAGTGTGGCGACACGTGTCGCTCCATGATGCCACGGATTCGCAGCGGCGTTGGCACGACGGGAACGAGTCCCTCGATCCTCGTCGTCCCGGTCGTCTTAGTCGTCATTGCGTGACGAATTGCTGCCAGGCATCGTCGATCATGGCGCCGTCGATGTCACCGGCAAAAACCAGGACTCGATACTGCGTCAGCACCGCTTCACCCTCCCCAATCTTCCAGGCGCCGGCGATACAGCGACTGGGGCTGATGCCCAGCTGCCCATCGACACGCCAGGGCACGGGATGTTCGGCATTGTTCTTATGATCGAGAATCGCTATACCCGCCGGTGACTCACGACCATCCACCTGCATGGCGACGGCAACCCAGCGCGCTCGCTGCCCCTCGGCCGCCTGTTGGGCCTGGCCCTCGCTATTCATCATCGTGCCACCCCGCTGTTGACGATAGGGCATGCGCAGGAACAAGCCGCCATAGGCGTACTCACCGAAGGTGAGATCAGTCCGTGCTGACAGCGTCCAAGCCATATCGAGAACGAGCACATCCCCTGAGACTGCAGCCGTCCATGCTTGAGTCTCGCCCAGCAGGTCGTGCCCGTCGGGATCACGCCACACCGACTCGACATTCCAGGCAACACGCCCGTCCGTCGTTGTCGGCGCCTTCAGTGGCCGCGGATGAAAGGTGCCGTCCTCTGCATTGCCACCAACACCCTCCTCCCAGAAGCCGACACCATTGACGTCATTCAGGCCGACGTACAGACCATGCTGCCAGGGGTGATGGGGCGGCGCATCTTCGGTGAGCGTGCCGACGCCGTCGGGCGCCAGAATCGGATGCAAGTGTGGTCTAGCATCGGCTGCTGCATTCTGCGTCACAAAGGGAGCGCCACCTTCCTCCCCCTGTCGCCGGACTTCAATCCGGCCTTCAACCAGTGCGGCTGTCAGCATCGTCGGTTACTGGAACGAGCCGGAAACATCCATTGTCTTGCCAGCGCCTTCCTTCACCTTCGACGTCTTCACCCGCTTCTGCAGCTCCTCATAGTAGAGATCGCCATCGACGGGAATATCGATCCAGCTGTCCGTCCAGGTGGACAACAACATGGCGTTGAATAACTCGACACTGTTGATGCCATCCAGGCCCGGCGCCATCAACTCCGTTTTACCACCATCACGGATCGATTGCACCCAGTTCGTCGTGATCGTCTTATGACCGCCATCGCCCCGTGCCGGCGGTATGTCGCAGGTCCAGACACCGGGGCTGCCAAAGCCGTTGGGCCATTCCTTGAGAAACTTGCTGGCAGACTCTTCTGTACGGTGGAACGTGATCTTGCCGCCTTCAGCGACGATTTTGCCGCGGTCCCCGGTAATCTCCAGGCGGTTCGTTCCGGGTGCGTCACCGGTGGTGGTGACGAATACGCCCGTCGCGCCATTGGGATACTCGACGAAGGCGGTGACATCGTCCTCCACTTCGATCTCGTGATGTTTGCCGAAGTAGCAGAAGGAACGCATGCGTGTCGGCATGCCACAGATCCACTGCCATAGATCGAGATTGTGCGGACACTGGTTGGCCAGCACACCACCCCCTTCGCCGGCCCACGTGGCACGCCAGCCGCCTGAGTCGTAGTAGCTCTGCGCGCGAAACCACGAGGTGATGATGTAGTTGGTGCGTTTGATCTCACCCAACTCGCCGGACGAAACCAACTCTTTCAGCTTGCGCGTCTCACCACGGGCGCGCTGGTTGAGCATGAGACTGAAGACGGTGCCCGCCTTCTTTGCCGCCTCATTCATCTGTTTCACCTGCTTGGTGTAGACCCCCGCAGGCTTCTCCGACATCACATGCAGACCCGCCTCGAATGCGGCGATGGCGATGGGCGGGTGGAAATAGTGCGGTGTGGCGATGATGACGGCATCCACCTCTCCTGACTCGATCATGCCCTCTGGAGAGTCGAAGCGGGAGATATCGTCGCTCAAACTCTCCTTCGCCCATTCGAGACGCTCCGGCCGGACGTCGCCGACTGCCGTCAGTCGCGCTCCGGGGACACCATTGTCCTTCGTCAGATAGCTGCAGTGATTTGAGCCCATGCCACCGATGCCGGCGATGCCGATCCGTACCTCGTCCATCACATGCTCCTGTTTCGTCTTCAGTTTGTAACGTCGTTGAAAGTCAAGGTTGTGCGTCCCAGTTCTGCAACCGACTCAAGCGCCGCGAGCAGGACGTTGAAGCTGACGTCCAACGAACTTTCCTGTGGTAAGCTCGCCGGTGTCTCCGCCAGGGCGTAGATCGTAATCGTGTATTGATGCGTGCCCGTGGATTGCGAACAGGGCGACGTATACGAAGTCACCGTGCCGTCCTTGTCTGACCCCATGAACCAGGTGCCCTCGTCCGGCGGCGCCATGGGCGATCTCAGACACCGACGGATCGATCCCCCACAGCAGCAGATACGAATTCGGGAAGTGGTGCATGGTGATCGCCAGCGCACCCGCGCCCTCCGGCACCCCAGACCAGGCGAAGAGGAATCGATGCCTCAGTGCGATCATCCCCTTTACGTTCACACTTGAAATCATCGAGCAACACGCCGTCACTGATGGCGGCGCTTGTCAGTACAAATCCGGGCGTGTCGGCCACGGCCTCATTGCCGCCCCCGGTCTGATCGTCGGGTGGTGGTCCGGGACCGCCATCGGTGGGGGCCTCGCCGCCTCCGCCGATAGCCCCACGATCAAAGACCTCTGTCGTCGTCGAACCATCCACGTCATGGAACACAAAGGTCGTCACGTCGGCATCCGTCCAGCTGTAGTCCACCGAACCGGGCGTACCAGAGATCTCGTACTCCAGCAGGTATCCGTTGCCCGTGGCATTCGCCGTCAGGTCCGTGATGATCAGATTCTCCGTGTTGATCCCATGCGGGGGATCACGAAAGGCTTCGGTGCGCGCCTGCGGAATGATCTGCGTCTGCGGCGCACTCGTCATCGGATCCAGCGTCACCTGCCCAACGGAGGGCGGTGAGGATGTAGGGAAAACTCTCGGTGCCGTAGTAATGGCAGGTGCCGTCCGCCGCCTCATGACCATGGAAGGTGTTCAATTCGCACATTGCGGAACCATCCGGTTCAGTAGAGCCATACACGGAAAAACCGTCGAAAGCGTCGTCGACAGGCGGTGTCCCGGTGTTGGCACCATCGTCCGGTCCGAGCGCAGAATCTGTGCCCCAACCACCCCCGCCACCGCAGGTGCACAGCATCGAAGTCAGCACAAGCGCACCGAGTAACATCGTGGGTCGCCGGAAAAGGATCAGTCCGGAGGCGATTGTGCTCATAGAGACCGCAGCTGCGCCGGTACGCCGACGGGCTCGCCATCACTGCAGACCAGAGGAAAGTGGGGGCCTGCTTCAGCCATCGGCGCACCATCCGGCATGTCGACGAACCTCTTCATGAGGTGGTTGCCACTGGCATCGAATTTTGCCTCACCCGTCATGAAGTGAATGGCGATGGCTCGACGAGGGCGAGTAGAGGTGTTATACGGTGACCCATGCCAGGTGAGCGAATGATGGAAAGAAATCTCTCCTCTGAGCACCGGCCAGGGCACAGGCGTCGGACTGACACCGTCGGGTGGCTCAAAGCCAGCGAGGCTGTTGAACTCCTCCAGCGTTTGCAGGTGGCTCTGGGTGCGCAGAAACTCCATCTGATTCCCCCACCTGTGGCTGCCTGGCACCATCCACATGCAACCATTTTCTTCGTCGGCATCGTCCATCGGGATCCACGCCGACACCGGCGTCATGGGCTTGATGATCGGCCACAATGGTGCATCCTGGTGCCAGGTGGTGGCTCCACCGGATTCAGCTGGTTTGTACTGGATCTGGTCGTGCCAGACCTGCAGGTTGCGCTGCCCTGTCAGCTGGCTGATCGCCTTGACGATGAAGGGATGATAGATGAGTCGCTCGAAGGCGGGTGATGCCTCCCAGATATTGACGATCTGCCAGACGGCCTGCCCGCCCTCTGCTGAGGATCGCATGTTGCGATAACTCACAGGCTGCGGCTCGCCCTCGGCGAAGCCTTCGGGACCGACGTCGAGGACCCGATTCAGGCCATCGGTGATCTCCTCGATCTCGGAGTCTTCGAGTATGGGTCCGCTATTGAGCAAGCCGTCTCGATCGAAAGCAGAGATCTGTTCATCTGTCAGCATGTTACAATCCATTGTTGGATGGTTCAGTGGTTTGAGTTTTCAGTTGGTCTTCGTGGTGTGGCGATATCACGGAGTCGATCGATGCGCTCCTCGCGCCGTGTCGCCGACCAGTAACGACGTCCACCGTCGTAAGGCAGGTCGAAGATGACGAAACGATCACCATCGAGAATAAGCAGTTCCACGTGTCCCGTCTCCGGACTGTCCTCCACGGCGGCGCGCAGCCGATACGCGGAGAATTTGAGTCCATCGACACCGGCGATCACGATCCCGGGATGAATACCTGCCACATCGGCAACACCACCGGGTGTGACACTGTTGATCTCCCCGGTATTCATCACCGTCAGACCAAGGGATTCACCCAGATAGATGAATTTGCCGCGGGTTTCCCGCTTCTTCAGCGATGCCGGCACCTCATCAACAAGCTCGATGCGATACCCCGCACTCTCAACCCAGTCGGCTGGAAATCTCTCCTGGGTTTCTTCGATCCGTGTCTTCACCAGGTCCGCCCAATCGACCTTGGGATCGAGTCTCCCCAGGGCCTGGACGAGATCCTGTGTCGCGAATGGCACCGTCGTCCGCTGCCGATCCCCATCGCCGAAGAAGCTGCGACAGAACTCGTCGAGGTTGTGCAGCCCTGCCGATCGCTCCCGTAGCCGGGCATCGAAATCGAGCCAGGTCAGAGCCCCTTCGACGTAGTAGGACTGGCCACGGCGTAACAGACCCCAGCTTCCGGAACCACCACGCAGCGTATAACCAGCCACCGCCGTGTCACGCAGTGGCCGCCACTGCCGGCCCTGCTCACGCAGTCGCACCGATGTATACCTGACGAGGGTTTCACGGAATTCATCGAAGGTCATCAGACCACTGCGCACAGCCAGGACATTGCCCAGATATTGGGTCAGCCCTTCATAGACCCACAGTCCCTCTGTGTTTTTGTCGGTATGAAAGTCGCCTGTCACCATGCCGACGGGGCGACGATACTTGCCCACCCACGCATGGACAAACTCGTGTGGCAACAGATAACCGAGGCCATTGCTGATCCAGTCCAGATCGCGAAAAGCGTCGGCCTTGGCGGAATTGAGGCTGCTCTCCCGATGCTCGAGGCCGAGGCGGGGTGCCTGATCGCTGACGACGAGTAGAAATCGGTAGTCCCCGAAATGTGGCGCCGGTCCGAACAGAGCCTCGCTCTCCAGAACCAGCGCCGTGAGGGGAGCCAGTGTGCTGTCCGCCTGGGGCAGATCTCGCGCCTCATCGGCGACCATGTCGAGCCAGTATGTGGCCCCATCCGTGCGGGCAAGCTCGATCTCGCGGAAGTGCAGTCCGCAGATCAGCGGGCGATCGATCAACTGCTCGTAGGTGACCGGTTCAAAGCGGATGCGATCACCGGCACGGGAGGCAACTTTCAACGCCGACCCTGCCTGCCATCCCGAAGGCAGGGTCAGTTCCAATTCCACCAGCAGCGTCGCGGGGTCGACACCCTCCGGGGCGAGCAGCACTGTATTCCAGTTGATGATACCCAGCGTGTGGGCACCGAAGGCATCGACCCCCTTGGAGTTCGTCGATGGCTGGTTGGTGATATAGGTCAGATCCACCGTCAGCTGCGGTCGCAGATCTCTGTCACGCAACACGAGCAAGCAATACATATTGGACCAGTCCCGCTCCCAACGCAGCACGGCGCCCCCCGAGTCGCGAGGCACCAGACCGGCCAGATTCTGCACGGGACCGCGGGGTGCGTGGATTCCTGGAATCCATTCGGGATACAACAGGGTCACCGTGTCGCCGGGAGCGTTGAACTCGAGGCTGCTGCGCAGCAACTTGCGCGGCAGCTCGGTTGCGTCCACGTGCACACGCATCGTCGGCTGGGCTATAGTCGGCGCGCTCGAGCAGAGCAACACCAGGACCCAGGATGTAATCCTGATCGGCATCATGGCTGCAATTGTACGTGCCCTCCGCGTTGGCAACCACCTGCGAGACAGCCTATCGTACCCACATGGAATCCCGAGACTGGACGCGTTTTCTGCTGCCGCTGCCAAAGCGGTTCGACCTGGTGGGCAGCTTGGCCTGTGCCCCCGGCACGATCGCCATCTCCTGCTCTGGTGCCGGTGTGGTCCTTGACCAGGCGGTCGCTCATCTGCGCGAGGTGATCGGCGCACCGGCGGGCACCCGAACAGTCCTGACCATCGAACTCGCCCTGGTCGAGGCCGATGCGGCAGACTCGGACGAGCTCATGGGACTTCCGAATGCTGACCAGGCCTATCGAATCCACATGGCAGCCCCTGATCGGCTTCGTGTCTACGGATTGCAGTCGGCAGGCGTGCTCTACGGCGCCCTCACCCTCGGACAACTGCTACGCCCATCACAGGGGCAACACGTCATCGAAGTGCCATTGATCGACGTACTCGACTGGCCCGACCTCGAGCAGCGTGGATTGTGGAATTTCCCCGATCCCGACGAGTGGATCCCATGGATGGCGGGCATGAAGCTCAACTATGGAAAGATGGCCGACACCAGAAACCTGCCCGTCGTGCGCGACGAACCCGGCTCGGCCGTCATCGATGTCGAATTGCAGGAGGTCGGCAGACGCCATGCGTTTGCCTACATACCCTACATCGTACATCTCAATTTTCTACATGACATCGGTCTGTTCTCTGCTTATCCGGAACTGGCCGGGGTCGGCGACGGGGCTCTTGCAGGACGATATTTTGCCCACAATCAGGGCGATCAGCATCGTGCCCCCTGCGCCTCACAGCCCGTTCTCGTCGATCTGCTCACCGATTGGCTTATCTCCATCGCCGATCAGGGCGCCGACGAGATCAGTTGCTGGTTGAGCGAACGCCCCTGCCAGTGTCAATGCGAGCGGTGCACACCGACAGGCCAGTTTCTGCTCGAAACACGTGCCTTCCTCGCTGCCTGGCGCCGCGCACAGGCCCGGCATCCGGATCTGTCGATCCGCATCTTCTCATCCACCACGACGCCACAGCAGGACGACCGAGTTCTTGCTGAGTTGCCACCGGAGGTCAGGTTCGAACGCGCCTGCGCCACCGCCATGGATCGGGTCAGACGGCAACCCCGTGATCGGTTCAGCAACCCCCTCATCGACGAAGCGGCCGCCACCGGGCGCTGGGTAGCCAGCTACGACGTCCCCATCGGCGCCTTCGGCAACGTCGACACACCTGAATTCAAGGTGCCTCAATACTCGGCACAGCGAATCCGCGACTTCGTCTCACAACTTTCGCAGCGCAGCTACGCTGGAGCCTATGGCATGCTCGCATGGGGCACGATGGGGCGCCAGGTCTGCGGCTACGCCATCTGCGCCCTCGCCGAATTTTCCTGGAATGTCGGCGGGCGCAGCATCAGCGATTTTGCCACCGCCTGGGCAACCCTCGAAAACATCTCCAACCCGCAGGCGGTCGGCACCTGGGCAGAATTGCTCGGCGAGGTAGAGTTCGACATCTATGACGCCGACTTTCCGATCTGTTATTCATGGGGCCGCGCAGCCCAACTCGTCGAGAACAGGCAACCCCCCCGATTTGGTGAAGGCATGTTCCGCCACCTCACGGAGGTGGCCGACTTCGGACGTCACATCGAACGCTGCGAACAGGCGGCCACCCACGTCGAAGGTCTTGAGCGCCCCGAACTGTTGCTGGCGACAGACGTGATCAGCAGCTACGTAAAATTGTCCAGGGCCATCTGGCATGTGAGCCATCTCTTCGCCCACGCCGACCTGAGGCAACTCGAAACACAGCAACAGCTTGCGGAAGAACTGCAGCGACTCGACGTCGCCGGTATCGGCAACGTGGAAGCCATCCGCAGTTGGCGCACAAGTCTGGGCGCCGAGCCCTGGCACCACCGTGTGCACGACGCCATCGCCGCAACCCAGGACACGGTGCGGCGAATCGACGGACACATCCGGGACAACTACTTGCACTGATCGCAGCAGCAGCAGAAACGGGTCGACTCCAAACCAGGGACCGACCCGTTTCGTATCTGAGCTCTGCTTGACAGAGCTTATTTCAGCGAATCGTGCAGCGTCGTCCAGTCGTCCAGGTTGTTCAGATTGACGGCGTCCAGAATCGAACCGTCATCACTGATGCCTGCTGCCGACAGGATCTCACCTCTGGTGCCGTCATCGTGATTGTAACCGCGGATCGCGGCATTCGAAGCCTCGATCTCGGAGCCAGGGATGTTTCCACCCCGCTGTTCGAGAACCCACGCCTCGAACTGGCCGTAGCTGGGCAGATTGCCCTCGACGTAGGCGATGGCGGCATCGCGATCAATCTGCAGACCGTCCAACGTCATCTGGTCGAAACCAGCACCGCACTGAGCATAGTCACCGGGGAGCTGACCCTTGGCGCTGAGCAGAAGCTTCGACCAGAGACGGGGCAGGTGGATGGCGCCGAGAGGGCCCGCCAGATCGGAACTGATGAGAGGGATCGTGCTCATTTCTATCCTCCAGTAGGGAGATTGGGTGGGTAGTAGGCTACGGGGTCCATCCAGAGGAACCCGATCAGCGTTTGATGAAGGGGAATGTCGACGCTGACGTCAAGCTGACAGCCAGTCTCTCTGCTGGCGGGCGTGCTTGCTTGCAGCAGGGCGGGGAGGCGCCTATGCTGACCGGCGCCAGATTTGTCCCGCCCCTCGAGCAGGAGTCCGGAATCGATGCACGCAGGCACACAGCAGTTCACCACGACGGACAAAGATCTCGAATTTCTCGCCCGCCACGGCGTCACGGCAAAAAACGAAAACTCCATCACCTTCGACCGTGACCGGGGTTGGGACGTAACAGAACTGATTGAGAAGAAGGAGAAATGCGCCAGATTCGGTGTCAACATGGAAATGGTCGCCATCCCCACGCACGCCCTGAACCGGGATGGATCTTCGGTACCCGCCTATATGCGCGGCGACTTCACCGCGGGGGACGAGGAGATCGAACTGGTCTGCAAGCTGATTCGACAGACAGCCGAAGCAGGCATTCCGGCGGTTAAGTATTTCCTCTGCGAGATGGAAAACCAGCGCACCGAAAGTGTACCTCCAGGGCGCGGCAATTCAAGCTACAGTACGTGGGATCTGGACAAGGCGGATGACTCGCCCCGCTACGACGAACCGGTCACGGCACAGATGAACTGGGAGCGCATCACCCATTACCTGGAGCGTGTCGTCCCCGTAGCCGAAGAGTGCAAGGTGCGCATGGCCTGCCACCC
>DPVW01000086.1 GCA_003529325.1 Candidatus Latescibacterota bacterium
CTGCGCCGCAACAACGGGTAGTCTATCTCGTCGATCAACGGCGCCAGGGAGGCGATCCCCTCGTTGCGGGCAACAAATCCCAGGTCGGTGAGCAACGTCGTGAGCTCGTCGAGGGACATCTGGCTCACAGGCAGTTTCCCCAGGCACTTCCTGACATGGTCCGTTGACACATTCTTCTGTGGCACCGCCAGCTTCCTATCCTCCGCCAGATACAGCGCTTCCAGCGACTGCATGCCGGCGCACCGGACCTGTTCAGCCAGGCCCTGACAGGTCGCGGCGATCTCGTCCAGACTGAGGCCCTCGACAGGACGTCCCAATAGTTCGAGCAGTCCCGCCGATGGCTGCGGCGGTGCAGGCGACGCTTGCTCCTGCGAGGAGGTTTTCACCCGCAGCGGATGGCCACCGCAGTTCACCGGCGACGGCCAACTCGGCTGTCCGTCGCATAACGAGCCGTTGTGCGTCTTCGATTTCCTCATCGGGGAGGCCCTCGAGAAAGATCATCTCCATCTCGGCGTAGTGACGTGGACGAGCGGACAACAGGACCTTGCCATTTTCTTGGGACAGGGAGCGGACCAGAATCTGAATGGCGCCGTCCTCCGCATCTGCCAGCAGATCGAAGTCCGGTTTCACCACGGCCTGCAGAAGGGTCCAACTCTTCAAGCCGTATTCGCTGGCGATGACGTGCTGCGCTTCCTGCAGCGACACCTCGGTCCCGACGATGTCAGCCGCAGCTACATCCGCAAGGCGTGGCAGATGCGTGCGCAGACGCGTCGATACTGCAGACTCGCCGGCGGTGCGCACACAGCAGTTCGCGGGCCTGCTTCTTGAGTTGCTTGAGACTGGGGCGTGGGGGGTAGTGTAGACAGACATAGCAACCTCTTCCATATGGTGCGCCTGGGATCCGCTCCCTACAGGCAGAAAGAAGGCTGCGAATTGTGAAGATATCTTTTTCTGGAAGGTAGACCTCGGCCTTTCCCGCGGACTGGCGGCTCCCTTCCGAAGCCACCTGCAATCGACATCTCAGGTCACTGTGCCGTCCAGCCCCCATCTACGGGCATGGCCATTCCCGTCGTCAATGAGGCAGCGTCCGAACACAACCACAAGACGGCACCGTCGATCTCCGCCGGCCGCCTGTGACGATGGCAACTTTTCCTTCCAGATCCGTTCCTCGTCCTTCGGTCATTTTCGCATAAACTCCCCGTCATGATTTCTCGCGAGTTCCTTCTTCTCCGAACAGAAAGGACAGCAGCGAAAATCGCCTGCCATCAAGGACGGGCGTCACCTCGTGCAGATGAGCGCAGGAGAACACCACGGCGCCCCCCGGTTCGGGGCGATACAGATGCGGGCCGAATTCCGGGAATCGTAGATGTCCCCCATCGTAGCCGTCATTCAGATTGATCGTCAGGGCGAAGCGCCTGTGGGCCGTGGCGGGACTCAGATTGTCTCGATGGGCGTGGAAGAATCCACTCGACGCCGCATCGTAGCAGGCGATCTTGAAACCCTCGAAGCGTGTCGCCCGATAGGCGAAGGCACGCTGCACCTCAGGCATCACCCGCCGGCCAATGGTGGCGGACAGCATCTCCATCAGCTTTTCGTCGGCCACGACGTGATCCCGCCGACTCTTGTTCTGGTGGTCGATGGATTCTTGCCGCACAGTCCCATCCGACTGCTCCACGCCCGTCTCCTCGTTGCCGCCCTGGTCCCATACCTGCATGAGGAAGTCGCAGATTTCGCGCTCCAATACGTGATCGATCAACAATACCGGGGCCTGGGCCTGGACCTCGATCGGTTCGATCTCCCTGTCGACCTCCGCTGCCAGCGCGCGAACCTGGGTCAGCGTATCTGTCCCAGCAGACGGTTTGAGAGACCCCAGCACACGCAGATTGGCGTCCAATACAAGCGCTACACTCTCGGTTCCGGTGTCCAACCTGTACGCTTTCCACACGGCGCCGGTCTCGTCGTGAAACACGGGGAAGGACACACGTATTGCCGGTCTTACCTGTCCACTCACGCCAAAGATGGGGAGATCGCTACTCTCACTCAGACCGTCAAGCCATTCCTGCAATGGCGGCTCAGGGCCGCCCTGCAGAAAAACCAGCAACGTCGGCGCCCCCCCGGCCCGGGCGTAGAACCTGGTCTTCTGACCATCCGGACCCAGAGGCAGAACGAAGTCGGTCGCCCTGTCCCCACGACTCGGCGCCATCAGCCGATGACCCGCATCGGCAGTGGCTCAGTGGTCGGATCGATGTCGAAGTCTAGAGCCAGTTCGTCTGCCCCGTGGCGCAGGGTCACCTTGCCCGTTCCCAGCGGAGCATCCACCCCCGGGGCGTCGAACAAGGGATAGCCGGCGTAATCGAGATCCCGACCATCCACACGATGCGGACCATCGTATGCCATCTCCAGGCGAGACCCCGTGGAGGAATTTACCGACACACGCCCCGCATCCGGCCATCCACTCAGATCGAAGTGGGCTGCCTCACTGCGTACCTGGCAGAACGCATCGAAGCTGCCCGCCGCCGCCTTCTCGACCGCCTCCAGAACCAGACCGGCGTTGAGATCGTGGATACGCAGCAACCATCCGTCGATCCAGTTGCCATCCTTGCCCGGTTCGTAGATGTCCTCCCAGCGATACGGGCCGATGGGCCGTAAGCCGACGTAGAAGTCCTGCTGGTCACTCAGGATCCAACCATTCTGTTCGGACCAGGTGGATCCCTTCGGCAGGAAGCAGTTGACGAATGGGGTTTCGTCGTCGGCAGGGATCCGATACAGCACGATGATCGTGCCCTCGTGTTGCATCATGCGCTCATACGGAGAGCCGCCAAACAGTCGATCCGACACCTGCAAATACGGTTTTCTCGTACCGACGGAGCGACCCACGCGCTGCGGCAACTCCGGCAGGAACGAGCTGAACCGAAGGGCGGAACGATAGGGATGATTGCAGCAGATCTTGGCCTGGTGTCTGGCGCCACGCCAAGTCAGATCCCACGAGGTAAGATCGATCGGTCCCGCTCCCGCCTCGACCATGCCCGTCTGCGTCGAGCCGAGGGCGAAGGAGCGACTCATCCAGGTGTATTTTCGCACCGGGTCAGGTGCGCGCTCGACGTGTCGATAGATGGCGCGGGGCGGCTTCGTCTTGCGAACCACGTGAGGCGTATCTCGATCCAGTGCCAGCCGCGCCAGCAGTTCCGGCGGCCGATAGGCGGCAGCAGCAGCGGGTGTGGCATAGGTCTGACAATGCCGCTCGGGCTCGAACTCCTCGTCGCCGAAGTAGAGATAATTGAGTCCCTGCCCGGGGCCCACCTGCGTCCAGGTGTTGACATTGCCCTCGCGACCATGACCACCGGCGTAGGCGCCATGGAAATACTCGAGGGCCATGTCCGCCAGCAGCAGATCGACGACTTTCGCCGCCTGCCGTTTTACGACCTGGTCACGCGCATGTTCGGCCAGTGCGAGATAGGGAGTGAAGTGCTCGTTGTGATAACCCGTCGAGTCGTATTCGTAATGGCCGATCGTCGCGGTGCGAGCGATCATGCCCAGGATCCAGCGACTCGCCTCGGCGTGCATTGCCGCCGGCGGCAGACCATTCCAGAAGATCGGCTCATCCGCCCAGCGCTCGGCGGCCAGCAGATTGCCAGCGTAGAACATGAGCCAGTGATTTTCCGTGTTGCCCCGCTGTTGCAGGCAATCAAAGAACATGCGCTTGATGTGATCCGCCGCAGCCGCCGGCAAGCGGTCCTCCCAGCGGCACAACAGATGAATCCCGGGAATGAGGTTGAATGGCCCCGGCTCGTGATACCGCTCGACGATCTCCATCACCTCATTAGGATCCGCGTCGCAGGCGAGGGCGGCATGGAAACTCCACAGGGAACGATGGCCGCCACGGTCGTAACATGCCCGCAGCAGTTGCTGGGCCCGGGCGTCGACCTGCCGGTGATATTCTGTATCCGTCATGTCGTCCTCTCTGGCGCCAGGATCATGCGCACGCTGTCAAAATCCCCGACCTGGCCCCAGTGCGTACCACCATCCTCGCTGCGCCACAATCCACCGGGGTTGGCGCCGACGAGCCACGGTCCACCCTCGTCGGGGTGTGCTGCCACTGCGGAGACGAGCAGACTCGGACCACTGCGCTGCCAACTGGAATCTCCGTCTCCGACAACGATGCCTGCCAGCGTACCCGCAAGGATCTGATCCGCCGTGGCACTGAGGGAGAAAATGCTGGCATGATCGAGGTCGGTACCGGCTTGAGACCAAACAGCGCCGTCCACTGAGCGCCAGATTCCGCCACCGTCCGTGCCCGCCCATAGAGCGCCATGGGCATGCAGCAAGGCACGGCAGGGTACGCCCGCCAACTCGGTACGCTCCCAGCGATTTTCCGCGGCTACGTAGATCAGCACCCCCGCTTCCGTGCCCACCAGCCAGTGCTCCTGCGTCTGCGGGTGGGCGAGGACAGCATTGCTGAAACGTTCGTTCAGACTCAGATCATCCGAGCAGCTGCGCCAGCGTTTGGCCCCGTGTTCCGCCGATCGCCCGAAGGCGAGTCCATAGGGGGACACGGCGACAACACCCGGGTCACCGCTGTCGGCGGCGATGCCGAGTACTTCGGTAAGCGTCTCGTCGTGCAGTTGCACCCACTGCTCGGGACTTGAATCGACTTGCCACACCCCCGCCATCGTTGCACATAGCAGTTGTTCAGGCCGACGGATCAGATCGGTGACGAGATGACCCGTCCCTCCTCTTGCCTGCCAGTGGATACCATCCCCACTGTGATACACACCATTGGCACCCACCAGCCAGTCATGTATCCAGTCCGTCACCAGTTCTCCTTATCCTCATGGAGTCATAAGTTGTGGCAATCGTGCTGGGCCCAGTCCAATGAGACAAGCACCGGAGGCACCTGAAGGATGTTTCGCTCTCTCGATGTAGCGGCAATTTCGTTCGTCCCACAGAAGTTTGCCATCGACAGCAATTGTGATCGCCTCGAAGAGACCTTCCGGGAGGCCGCCGCCGGTGGCGCTCAACTGGCGCTGGCCCCCGAAGGCATCGTCGAGGGGTACGTCGTCAACGAGATCGCCGCCGGCGAGACGCCCGCCACTCGTATGCACGACGTCGCCATCACCATGCGCGGACCCGTGATCCGCCGCTTTCGCCTGCTTGCCTGCGAACTCGGCATCGGTCTCGCATTTGGTTGTGCCGAACGCATCGGTCGAAATGTCTACAACTGCGCCGTCTTCATCGATGCCAGCGGTCGCCTGTGCGGAAAGTATCACAAAATGCAGCTCGCCGAGGGCAGCCATCGCTCCTGGTGGTTCAATCGCCTCGGCAAGAACAGCCGCGCCATCAACACGCCATACGGCCGTGGCGGATTTCTCATCTGCAATGACCGCTGGAATGCCGATATCGCCCGCATCCCCGTCCTCGATGGCGCCCGCTTTCTGCTGATTCCGTCCTTCGGCAGTCGCGCCAAGGCTCAGGACCACGCGGTGCTCGCTCGCGCCCGCGAAAATGGCGTGCCCATCGTCGAGGCCAACGTAGGCGTCACCCTCATCGTCAACAAAGGAGAGATCGTCGCGGTGTCACGCAAGATGAACAACATCCTTTATGGCGAGATCGATATCCCCGCCGCGCCATCAACCCGCAACCGTGATGACCACGAGCGCGCCTTCCTGCGCTGGCGCCGCAAGGAGATGCCCACCCGTTATGCCAGCTCACCTTCCTCGCGCAGCGCCCGTAGCGTCTGACGAAAGGCCTCGATCGTCTGTTCCCGGTCCGCGTCGGTATGCGCCGCTGACACCGGTGCCCCCGGCCAGCCCTGGATATCGACGCCGGCGAGCAACAGCCCCACCCGAAGTTTCAGACTCACCGCCGGAGGTACTGCCGCCTTCATCGTGGCGAAGTCGTGTTCTGCCGCCTCGATACGCTGCCGATCCGTGGTGATCCCTTCAGGATTCAGAAATACATGGAAGCCACCAAATGTCCCATAGGCGATCCAGGACACACCCTCTTTCCTGAACATCACATTCAAGCCGTCGATGAGTCCATTGCCGTAGGTGATGGCCTCCTTACAAGCCTCTGTCGTTTGCACCAGACGCAACGCGGCGATCCCGGCTGCGCAGGTGACGGGCGTTGCATTGAAGGTGCCCATATGGAACACCTTCTCTTTCCCGGCGGCGGCAGCACGACGGAAATCCAGCGCCGCAAGAACATCCTCACGCCCCACAACAGCGGCACCCGGCATGCCACCGGAGACAATCTTGCCGAGGGTTGCCATATCCGGCGTCACCCCGAAGGCTTGTTGCGCCCCACCCGGTGCACAGCGAAATCCACTGACCACTTCATCGAAGATGAGCAGAGCACCCCGCTCGCTGGCCAGCTGGCGCAAACCGCGCACATACTCCACCGACAATGGCACCTGACCCCAGACCGATCCGGTAGGCTCGAGGATGATGGCGGCAATATCGTCGTCGCACAGACGTGCCGCCGCGTCGAGATCTCCCGGCGGGGCGAGCACGACCGAACGGGCCACCCCTTCGGTGATCCCGCGGGCCGGTGAGCCGTCGAATTGCCCGAGAAACCCGGAGGCGACGGTATCGTGCCAACCGTGGAAGTGCCCGGTAAGGCGCAGGATTTTTGATCGACCGGTTGCTGCGCGCGCCAGGCGCAGAGCGAGATGCGTGGCTTCCGTCCCGGAATTCGTGAAGCGCACCCGTTCAGCACAAGGCACCAGTCGCTGGATCGCTTCCGCCCACGCCAACTCCAGTTCGTGCGCGGCGCCGAAGTGCACTCCCTTGCTGATCTGTTCCTGCACCGCCTGCCCGATTTCGGGGTGACCGTGGCCGAACAGCAGGGCCCCGTGCCCCCCGGGATAATCGACGTATTCATTGCCGTCCACATCCCACTTGTGCGAACCCTTGGCGTGTGTGACGTAGATGCCGTAGGGTTCGATGTAACGGGCGTCGTGGGTGATGCCACTTGGGAATACGCCGCGGGCCCGTTCGGCGAGACGCCCGGAGCCTCTCGTTTTGGCAACATACGCTTCGACCAGCGGCGAGCCCTCGAGCACGGCGGGCATCGGCGGGTAGGTGGGCAGATTTTGGGTCATGATGTTGGCTTCAGATCGAGTCGGGTCAGCGCCTGATCGAGCAACTCCGCCATCACCTCCGGCGGCGTTAACGGCGAACTCACGTCATCGTAAGCGGTGACCTCGTTGGTTTCCGGATCCCAGTGGACGGGGCCGAATGGCGCCGCCTGTCCCGATTTCGTGACCAGGTGGTAGAGCGAATCCCCCTTGTTGTAGTGCCAGAACTCACCAGGATAATGGAGGAAACCGTGAGCCTCCATCATGGCGGTGATTTCAACGCGGTTCTGCTGCGCCTCCTGGCTGACAAAAGGTGAGTCCATAGGGGTGAGTTCGCTCATCTCCAGATAGGGCTTGCCACGACTCACCTCGCTGCCGTCATCACGACGAAAGACCGAGATGTCGACAGCGGCGCCCATGGTGTGGGTTCCGTGATTGGGGAAGTTGGCCACCAGACAGGTGGAGCGACGGCGGATCAATTCAAGGGTCGGTGGCTGCCCACCCGATTCCCACCAGCAACTACGCACGATCGTATCGAACACGGCCGGTTTTCGCCCTAGTTGCGTCTGCATCTCTTTCGTCCGGTAGCCGTCCTCGATCTTCAGAATCCAGCCACGGTCATTCATATCCCGGCCGATGGCCATCAGATCAGGGATCAGACTCTCCCGGA
>DPVW01000060.1 GCA_003529325.1 Candidatus Latescibacterota bacterium
ACCGTAACTGCCTGCGTGCGTTGACAATTGCGGCTGTCGCCGCTATCGTCGAGCACTGTGATCAGGCACCGCTCGGATACCCTCACGGCATGGGCTCTGATGTCGCCGGCGCTCGTGGTTCTGGGCGTCTTCGGCATTTTTCCCATCGGATATGCCTTCTTCGTCAGCCTGCATCGCTGGCGCATCAAGAAGGAAACCGTCGTCGGCTTCAGTCACTACGCAAAAGCCCTCGGCGACCCGGTGTGGTTATTGTGCCTCGCCCTCGGCTTCGGCCTGCTGTTGCTGGCGCGTTGTTGCCGGCGACGCAGCGATACGACCACACAGCGTCTCGCCTCCTTGGCGCTGTTGGGGGTGAGTGCTGTGTTGGCGCTGCGCGGGTTCGTCGGCATGTGTCAGACCGGCGATCTGCGACTGTTCAACGCCTTCAAGGTCACTGTATTCTATGCGTTGGGGACGATCCCATGTGAAATCGTGGGGGCATTGCTGCTCGCCTATCTGCTGTTTCGTATTCCACGGGCGCGGGGTTTCTTCCGCATTCTCTACTTCTTGCCCTTCATCACACCCATGATCGCCACGGCGGTGGTCTTTCGCACCATCTTCAGCCCCAATCCCGGATCCCTGGCCAATCGGTTCTGGACCTTGTTTGGTGCCGGTGACCAGCGCTGGCTGCAGGAGAGCCGCACCGTGCCGGCCCTGTTGCTGCAGGGCCTGGGTCTGAGCAACTATCCGAGTTGGGTCGATACCGCCTTTCCAAGCCTGGCGCTGGTCTGTGTCGTGCTTTACAACATCTGGGTCTATATCGGCTATGACACCGTCATTCTGCTCGCCGGTCTCAGCGCGATCCCACGGCACTACTTCGAGGCAGCCGCTATCGATGGCGCCAGCCAGTGGCAGCAATTTCGTCATGTCACATTGCCCCTGATCTCGCCGACCTTGTTCTTTATCACCCTCGTAGCAGTCATTGGCACATTCAAGGCCTTCAACCACATCTATATCATGCGCACCGCCGGTGCCCAGGACACGGTCGATGTTGCCAGTGTACTCATCTTCGACCAGATCTATCAGTACCATACGGCCGGGTATGCATCGGCCCTGGCGCTGATTCTCTTCGTCGCCATCCTGCTGTTGACGGTTGTGCAAAACCGGCTTCTCGGGCGACGCGTCTTTTACGGCGACTAAGCGGATGCCGAAGAACAGCCGGGAAAATTTGATTCAGTGGCTGACCTACACCGGACTGACGCTGGCGGCGATCATGGCGACGTTGCCCTTCATCTGGATGATGCTCTCGTCATTCATGACGCGGGGGGAAACACTGCGTCGCGTATTCTTTCCCAAGGCCCTGCAGTGGGCGAACTATGTCGAGGCCTGGAGCGAGGAGGACTTCGGTCTATATTTCGAGAACTCATTATGGATCTCGTTCCTGGTTGTGGGTGGAACATTGTTGTTCTCAATGATGGCCGCCTACCCGCTGGCGCGGATGGAATTTCGTGGTAGAGAGCCGATTTTTGTCGTCATACTGGCGACGTTGATGGTTCCCGAGACGGTGACGATGGTGCCAAACTTTCTCACCGTCTCGTGGCTGAATCATGTCAGTCCCGTACCCTGGCTGAACAACTGGCCGGCCCTGACGATACCATTCATGGCGTCGGCCTTCAGCATCTTCCTGCTGCGGCAGTTCATGCGTGGCATCCCCGGTGAACTCTACGAGGCGGCACGTATCGATGGGGCTGGACATCTGCGATTTCTTTTCCAGATCGTGTTACCATTGTGCCGCGCGCCGCTGCTCACGGTGGGCATGTTCACTTTTATCGGTTCGTGGAATGCCCTCGGATGGCCGCTGCTGGTTACCAATACACCGACGTGGCGGCCCATCGCCGTCGCTTTGCAGAAGTTTGTCAGCGAGGCGGGCCCGGAAGTTCACCTGCAGATGGCGGGTGCCGTTATCGCCACGATCCCCGTACTCGTGCTTTATGGGCTGGTACAGAAAGAGTTCACCGAAGGAATCTCCATGTCGGGATTGAAGGGATGAAGAAGACAACGATCAGCATCATCGTGCTACTGCTGTTGGCAATTGGCTGGAGTCTTGGTGGTTGCGGTGGTATGGAGCAAGAACAACAGCCCACAGTCGCCGTGGATGACGTCGATCCTAGCGGGCAGGAGATCGTCTTTTGGTATCAACACACCCGCGTCCGTGAAGAGGCGCTGCAGGAGATGATCGCACAGTTCAATGCCGACAACCCGCAACAGATCCAAGTGCGTGGTGAGTTTGCCGGTAACTATGGCGACATCTACAACAAGATGGTCGTCGGTCTCCAGGGCGGGTCGGTGCCGGATCTCGTCGTCGCCTACCAGAACCAGGCTCTGGAGTACCTCAGGGCGGATGGGATCGTCGACCTGAGTTTCTACATCAACTCGAAGACATGGGGTCTCAGCCCAAGCCAGAAGGCGGACTACGTGCAGGCTTTCATGCGCCAGGACCAGATCCGTGGCGTGCAGATCGGGCTGCCACCGAATCGCTCCATCGAGGTCGTCTACTACAACATCGACTGGCTCCAGCAGCTGGGAGCAGACGGTCCGCCGCAAAGCTGGGAGGAGTTCGCCCGTCTGTGTCGCGCTGCACGCGATACTCCCTTCAGCGGCAATGAGAATAAGGAACGCAGCCTCGGCTTCATCCTCGACGAGGACGCGTCAAGACTGGCATCGATGGTCTTTTCTCGGGGGGGTAGTTTTCTCAACGCCGCCGGCGATGGATATACGCTGGACACACCCGAGGCGAAAGCCTCCATGCAGCTGATGAAAGAGCTCGTTGCCGATGGTTCCGCCGAGATGATGGGTGAAGCCTATGGCGATCAGAGTGCCTTCAACCTCGGAGAGTGTTTGTTCATCCTGCGTTCGACGTCGGGACTGCCCTTCGTCAAAGAGGGTGTCGCCTCCGGTGCTGGATTCGCCTGGGATGTCGCGCCGCCCCCGCGCACGACGGCAGAGCCGGTGGTCAACTTTTACGGCGCCAGTATTTCCGTCGGACGCACGACCCCCGAACGCCAGCTGGCCGCGTGGTTGTTCCTGAAGTGGTTTACGGAACCGCCACAACAGGCCCGTTGGGTTCAGGCGAGCAACTACTTTCCAGCCCGCAAGAGCACACAGGAGTTGTTGGCGGATTACTTTCTGGCCAACCCCAGATATCAGCATGCCTATAACCTGCTCGACTACGGCACAGCCGAACCGGCTGTCGCTGGTTACGATGCGGTGCGTCGGATGATTTCCCAAACGGTCGTCAAAGTGATACAAGGGGGCGATATCGAATCGGCGCTGCAACAGTTGCAACGTCAGGCCAATGCCACGATCGAAGCGTTCTAGCAACAGAACGGACAGAGACGAAAGACGGATGGAGTACGAGAAGATGGTGCACCCCAGTTGAGCGGCGACGATCTGTCCACAAGCCAACGCCCTCCCAACGTCGTCGTGTTCTTCACGGACCAACAGCGGTGGGACACGATGGGGCTGCACGGCAATCCCATGGAACTGACGCCGAATCTGGACCGTGTGGCGCGGTCCAATACTCACGTGGCACGTTCCTTCACCTGTCAGCCGGTGTGTGGCCCCGCCCGCTCCTGTTTGCAGACCGGACTGTACGCGACGACGACGGGTTGTTACCGCAACGCCATTCCATTGCCGGAGGACTCGCGGACGCTGGCGCATCACTTTCGTGACGCGGGATATGACACGGGCTACATCGGCAAGTGGCATCTCAACGAACAGACCGCCAGGGGAGCCGTGCCTGCCGACAAGCGCTTCGGCTACGATCACTGGTTGGCATCGAACATCCTTGAATTCACCTCGGATGCGTACGATACCGTGATGTATGACAACGACAACAACGAGGTGAAACTGCCCGGTTACAGAGTCGATGCCGTCACCGACGCCGCCATCCGCTATCTGGACGCCCAGCAGGCCGACCCTTTCTTCCTGTTCGTCTCTTACATCGAGCCCCACCACCAGAACCACATAGATGACTATCCGCCACCCGATGGTTACCGCGAGCGCTACACCGGGGGCTGGGTCCCGCCGGACCTGGCGGCACTGGGTGGCTCTACCCATCAGCACCTGGGTGGGTATTACGGTATGGTGAAGCGGCTGGACGAAGCCTATGGGCGAGTGCACGATGCGCTCAAGAGTCTGCAGCTGGATGAGCAGACGATCGTGCTGTTTACCTCCGATCATGGGTCACACTTCAAGACGCGAAATGGCGAGTATAAACGATCCTGCCATGACAGCTCGATTCGTGTGCCCACCGTCCTGAGTGGCCCAGGATTTTTTGGCGGCGGCGAGATTCAGCAACTCGTAAGTCTCATCGATCTGCCGCCGACACTGCTCGACGCTGCCGGTATCGATGTACCAGAAGAGATGCAGGGCCAGTCGATCCTGCCGTTGCTGCACGGTCAGGGCCAAGACTGGCCTGAGGAAGTTTTCGTGCAGATCAGCGAGGCGCAGACGGGCAGGGCGGTGCGTACGCACCGGTGGAAGTACGGGGTTGATGCGGGAGACGGGGTTCGCGAGGCCTGGGCACCCACGTTCGTGGAGCAGTACCTCTATGATCTGCAGGCCGATCCCTATGAACTGACGAACCTGATCCACGCGGAGTCACATCGACCAGTGGCCGACGTCATGCGGCAGCGACTCCTGCGCCGCATGGCGGGGGCCGGCGAAGAGTTGCCCGACATCGTGACGGCCGAGATAAAAGCCGCAGGCCAGCGTCGCGTCGACGCCAACGAAGCGCGCCAGTAGCAGCACAACTCAGCAGAAGAAGTCAAATAGATGGCCGAACAACTACAGGCCGATCTGGCCGTCGTCGGCGACCCGACATTTACCGAGGGCTTCCGTGTCGC
>DPVW01000287.1 GCA_003529325.1 Candidatus Latescibacterota bacterium
AATCTGCCGATCGGAAGTAAGCGGCGCCCCACCCACGGTGCCGGTTTCATCCTTCTCGGTGACGCCGCCGGCCTCATCGATCCCTTTTCCGGTGAGGGCATCGGCAACGCCTTCTATTCTGCCCGCATCGGTGTCGCCGCTTGCGCCGAAGCGATCGGCGAGGGGGATACCTCAGCCCGCAGCCTGCGCCGTTACGACGACCGCCTGTGGGACGTGCTCGGTGACGAATTGAAGGTGAGCCACCAGATGCAATGGATTGGCCGTGTCCGCCCGCTGCTCAATTTTGTCATCAACAAGGCGGCGCGAAACGAAAGCGTCGCCGATCACGTCTGTGGCATGCTGGCCAACGCCGTGCCGAAAAAGGACATGACCAGCCCGCTGTACTATCTCAAGCTGCTGCTGTCCTGATGCTGAGCTGATTCTTATTCATCGAGCGTGCCCGCGCGCAGCCCCATGGGCAACGCTGCCGGCCGTTGCACCTGACTCTCGATCATGACGTGGGATCCAGTCTCCGACGCTTCGTGGAAGGAGTGCATGAGTTCCACCACGTGATAGGCCAGTTCGCCACTGGCGCGATGTGGCCGTCCCGAGCGCAGACCATACGCCATGTCGGCGACACCGATGCCACGCCCCACGTCGGCGCTGTGCGTCAGTGGTACTTCGTGCCAGTCCTGCTGCCCGGCCCGGCGGACCCGCACGGGACCGTCGAAGGTGTTGGGGTCCGGCACACTCAATGAACCCTCGGAACCGTAGATCTCGATGCGGGGCAGATTGTGGCTCCACACATCGAAGCTGGTCACGATGGTGCCCACGGGACCACTGGCGAAGTCCATGACGCCGGTGATGTGGGTTGGGATTTCGACATCGATCCGTTCCCCTGTACGCTGCTCCGGGTTGGTGATCACGCGCTGAGAAAAACTGGCCCGCGCCGATCCCGTCACCCGACGCACGGGACCCAACAGACTCACCAGCGCCGTCAGGTAATAGGGACCCATATCGAACATCGGCCCCCCACCCTTCTGGTAGAAGAAATCGGGATTGGGGTGCCAGCCTTCGGGGCCGTGAGCGGCCATGAAGGCCGTCGCTGCCACGGGCTCGCCGATCCAGCCGTCATCGATCAGCTTGCGACAGGTCTGCAGACCGCCGCCAAGAAACGTATCGGGTGCCCCACCGGTGCGCAGACCTTTGGCCTGCGCCAGATCGAGCACCGCCTGTCCTTCGGCCTTGTCGACTGCGAAGGGCTTTTCCGTGTGCGCACACTTGCCCGCTTCGAGAATCTGCAGATTCACACTGGCGTGGACCAACGCGGACCTTATCTGCCACGGGCATACCCTTTCTCGGTCATGAAGGTGTAACTCTTCTCCACTGCCTCCATCATGTCCGTGGCGCAGCGATCGAGCTCGACGATCCACCAGTCCACGTGCTCGCCAACATCGATGATGCTCTTGAAGTCGGTGACGCCTTCCCCGAGGGCCTGCATGTCCTCCTTGCGCGTGCAGGGACCGTCCTTGACGTGAATCAGCGGCGCCCGGCTACCCAGTTCGGCGATCACCGCCGCCGGATCTGGCCCGGCGGTCTGCACCCAGTACGCGTCGACCTGAAACAGCACCTCCGGCGCCAGATGTTCGAGCATCTGCTTGTAGACGAGTTCCCCCTCGACTTCGAGAAACTCCCACCAGTGGTTGTGAATGCCGAAGGCGAACCCTTTGTCGGTGCAGTTGGCGCTGGCCTCGTTGAAGGTGTCGCAAGCGGCTTTGATCTGATCCCTGGTGGTGAACTGATCCGGTCCCTGGCCGGCGACGACGCGGGTCACGCCGAGGGCGGCAGCTGTCTCCAGCGACTCCTGCACCTTGTCACCAACTGGCAGCGGCAGGTGGGCGCTGCAGACCTCGAGGCCCAGATCGTCGAACAATTTCTTGCCCGCTTCGATAGTCGTCCCCGGAAAGCCGGCGGGTTCCACACCGACATAGCCGATGTCGGCAACCTTCCGTACCGTGCCCTCATAGTCGGCGGCAGCCGCCTCCCTCAGGGTGTACAACTGCAGTGCGATGGGTGCAGGCATTTTCTTGTTCCTCTCTATTGCTTGTGTTGCACAATTAAATTGTCGTTGCCAGAAAGCCACCATCCACGCGTACATCGGTGCCGGTGACGAAAGAACTCGCCTTTTGTGAGGCCAGGAACAGTGCTGCGCCGATCAGTTCTTCCGGTTCGCCGAAGCGGTCCATCGGTGTGTGCCCAAGGATCTGCCGTCCACGCGCCGATGGTTGTCCGCTCTCGTCAAACAACAGGCGGCGATTCTGCTCGCCGGGGAAAAATCCGGGTGTGATCGAGTTGACCCGCACATGGGGCGCCCACTCCCGCGCCAGAAATTGTGTCAGACTTACGACGGCCGCCTTCGCCGCCGAATAGGCCACCACCTTCGACAGTGGCACGTGCGCCGTGATCGATGCGATGTTGATGATCGACCCAGCGCCAGCGGCGACCATGGGGGGACCAAAAATCTGACAGGGCAACAGCACGCCTGCCGCCAGATTCAGCTCGAAGCTGTCGTTCCAGGCAGACAGTTCGATCTCCTCGAAGGCCAACTCCTCCGTCACCGTGACCCGCGGGTCGTTGCCTCCGGCAGCGTTGACGAGAATGTCTGGCGCACCGATGGCATCGGCAATTGTACTATGGGCCAATTCCAGCTGTTGTCGCAAACAGGCATCGGCGGCAACAAACAACCCCTGGCCCCCGGCGGCGAGGATCGCCTCAACGACCCGATCACCCCGTTCCACGGAGCGGCCGACGACGGCAACCTTTGCCCCGGCGGCGGCCAGGCCTTTGGCCATGGCGCCTCCGAGCACCCCGGTGCCTCCGACGACGACGGCGACCTGTCCCTCGAGACAGAAGGGCCCTTCCAGGGGACTCATCAGGGTACGCCGCCGATATTCCAGTGCACAGCGATGGTTCTGGACAGCAGGCCGATGGCGGCGCCAAAAACATTGCCCCAGACGATGAGCCAGCCGAGGTGTTCGCGCATGACGCGCTCCATCATGCCTTTGACGATCTCCGGCGTCAGCTCTTCCAACTTCACCTCGAGCAGTCGATCCACCTGCACACGCAACGCCGGCACATCGATGGCCTTGTCGCGCAATCGAGCTTCGGCGACAGGTGCGATCCGCGTTACGAGTCCACCCATGAACTGTTTGATGATGACCTTGAGCATGTCGTTGCCCGCCATCTTCACCATCATGCCCATCGGTCCCTGCTTGAGCAACTCGAGTTCTGCCTCGATCGCTTCATCCGCCTGATCAGAGGCCAGTAGCGCCGTCAACTCCTGCTCGAGACTCACACCCCCCGTCAGTTGTGACCCATGTTCGTCGAAGAAGCGACGCAGATACTCTTCGTCGAAGAAGTGGGTCATGATCAGACCCTTGATCGTAGCCCGAATCTCCCGGAACCGATTCGGAATCACGCCGGAGCCATAGAGCAGTGGCACACGATCGAAGAGCATCTTCACGGCCAGCCAGTTCGTGATCCCCCCGGCAAACCCAAAAACACCCGCCGCCAGCATCCACGGCCCGGCGACGAGCACGGCCGCCGGCAACGTTGTGTCGGGGTCAGCCCCCTCCAGCGTCGTCAGCAGACCGAGGATCATCAACGTCAGCGACATGAGGTTGCTGATCATGCCACGGGGTACGGTATCCGCTTCCACGGACGGCATCTCTGCCGACGAAATCTGCGTCATAATACGGTTCCTGATCTCCCGTAGAATAGGTGGGTGCGGCCCTCGACCGGGCGCGTCAGACGGCGCCACGATCCGTGGTTGTGTCCTGTCGATCCTTGTGGCGTTCCAGCGCCAACTGAATGAGCCGATCGATGAGTTGTCCATAGTCGATCCCACTCGCCGCCCACAGCTTGGGATACATGCTGATCGGTGTAAACCCGGGCATCGTGTTGATTTCGTTCAGGTAGATGTGTTCCTCCTCGTCGCGACTGACGAAGAAATCGACGCGGGACAGGCCACTTGCCTCGACGGCGAGGAACACGGTACGCGCCATCTGCCGCACTTTTTCCGCCGTCTCTGCACGAATGCGGGCAGGGATGTGGAGTTCGGAGTCGTCATCCATATATTTCGCACTGTAGTCATAGAATTCATTCGCCGGAACGACCTCCCCGACAACCGACATCTCCGGATTCTCGTAGCCGAGGACGGCGACCTCCACCTCGCGACAGTCGCCGACGTCCGCCTCGACAACGAGTTTGCGATCATATCGCGCCGCCTCGTCCATGCCGAGGTCGAAGTCGGTGGAGTTATGCGCTTTCGTGATGCCCACACTCGAACCGAGATTGGCTGGTTTGACGAACATGGGGTAGCCGAGATCCCGTTCCAACTCGTGTCGGACCAGCTCTGGCTCGGCCCGCCATCGACTGCGCAGCACGGAAGCATACTCGACCTGCGGCACCCCCTCGGCGCGCAAGACTCTGCGGGCCATGTCTTTGTCCATGCCCACCGCCGAGCCGAGTACGCCCGCCCCGACATAAGCGACACCGGCCAACTCCAGCAGGCCCTGCACCGTGCCGTCCTCACCAAAGGGTCCATGCAGGATAGGGAAGATGACGTCCAGCTGCGTCCCGGCCTCCCCCTTACCCTTACCCTTACCATCGAGGGTGACCAGTTCGCGGCGACCTGCATAGTCGAGGGCCACCGGTGTGGTGTCGAGATCCCCCTCTTCCACGCGCCCCAACGCCAGCAATCGTGTCGCGTCAGAGGCGGCGAGCCACTTGCCGTCGCGGTCGATGCCGATCATGGTGACGTCGTATTTGTCGCGATCGATCGACTCGAGGACGGAGCGGGCGGAGGTGACCGATACTTCATGTTCCGCCGAGCGGCCGCCGAAGAGGACGCCGACACGGATCTTTTCGGGCATGGAACGATACACCTTTCGTGCAATGTTGGATTGACATCCGCTTCAGGAGCAAAACTACGAAGAACATGTCAATCGCAGGTGACTGTGGACCCTTCCGGTTCCGGGTCCGTTATTCTGTCATGCCCCTGCACCCTCATCCTCCACCTCCCGAGATAGAACCCAGTCGACTATGAAGATCGCCCTCATCGGCCTGCCACAAGCCGGCAAGCGTACCCTGTTCACCCTCCTCACCGGTCGCGCCGTGCCGGAAAGCCGCAAACCCGGCGAAACCATCGAAGGTGTCGCCTGGGTGCGGGATCCCCGGGTCGATGCGTTGCATGGGATTTTCCAGCCGAAGAAAACGACGTACGCTGAAAACAACTTCGTCCTCTGTCCGGACGCGACAACCGGTGGCGAGTCGTACGAGTGGCTCGAAGCGGCACGCCGTTGCCATCTGGTCTGCCTGGTGGTGCGCGCCTTCGAAGACGACGGTGTCTATCATCCCGCCGGCTCGGTACATGCCAACCGGGATCGCGAAAATCTCGAAGCCGAGCTGCTACTGGCCGACATGGAACTCGTCGAGAAACGCCTCGAACGGTTGGCACGGGAGTCGAAATCCGGTCTCAATCCCGAACAGGGTCGCGAAAAAGAGGTTCTCGACAAAGCCATGGCCTGCCTCGAAGAGAATCGCTGTCTGCGCGAACTGGACCTCACAGAGAGCGAAAGGGCGACGGTACGCTCCCTGGATCTGGTCACCTTCCTGCCGGTGCTGGCCGTCTACAACGTCTCCGAAGAGGAGCTGGGTACCAACTTCGGCGCTGGCGCCGCCGCCGTCTCCTGTCAGATCGAGTCGGAGGTCGCCGCCATCGAGGAGGAAGATGAACGGGCCGAATTTCTTGAGGCGCTGGGTCTGCAGTCGCCCGGTCTCGACCGAGTGAATGCCGCCGCCTATGACGCTCTTGGGCTGATGTCCTACTATACCGTCGGTGAGGACGAATGCCGCGCCTGGACGATCCGCAAGGGGGCCAGCGCACCCGAAGCCGGTGGTGTGATCCACACGGATATCGAGGGCGGTTTCATCCGCGCCGAAGTCATGAAATACGACGACTTCATCGCCGCCGGCACGGAGGCCGAGGCCCGCAACCGCGGCCACCTGTCCACGCGGGGTCGCGACTACATCGTCGAGGATGGCGACATCATGCACTTTCTGCACAGCAGCTGATCGCGAGCCGTGC
>DPVW01000475.1 GCA_003529325.1 Candidatus Latescibacterota bacterium
GTACACGGTGGTCTGTACTATCTGGTGTTGTCCCTCTGTCTTGGTATGATGATCTACCGGGAACGGTATGAGGGGCGGCAACGCTGGTGGTGGCTGGCACAGATTCCACCTCTGGGGCTTTTTCTGTTGTTGTCCGGCTCGCAATTCGAGCGCTTTGTCATGCAACGTGTGTCCCAGATCAACGCCCCGGCCGTGGTCATCAACCAGTGGGGGGGCCTCGGCAGTGACCTGGCGAGGCCCTGGCCTGAGTTGGCAGGCGGTCTTCTGGCCATACTGATAGTGAGCGGTCTGCTCAGTTGCCGTGACAGTCGCCGCGATCCACGTCACGGACTGCTCCTGCTCGGCGCCGTCGTGCCATCCGTCATCTGGCTGGTGTGGTTGCCCCACGACTTCTACGCCCTCTCCGCACTCCCCTTCCTGGCGGTGTTGGCCAGCATGGGGATTCGCCTGTATCCACAGTGGGGTCGGCAACTGGCATGGGCCGCGCTGGGCGTCGTTTTCTGCACCGCACACTGGTTCGCACTCTGATCATCAGCAGTTGATGAGGATCGTTTGCACGGACGCGGCGTTACAGAATGCACACGCACCGGTAACTGAATTTTCTTGTGCCGGGCTGCTGCCATACCCGGAATGCCCACCTCGGTACGACGCCATCCGTGCCGCCTTGGCAACCACCTCCTGGGCCGAATTCGTGAGCCCCGTGCAACAGGGCGACGACAGGTTGAGGCGGGTGCATGACGACGATTATCTCGATTTCTTGAGCACCGCCCATGCATCGTGGGTAGGCAGAGGGGGCAGCGGCGATCTGGTGGCCAGTCTTTTCGCTGGCTTTGACGGGCGGGCCCCCGCCGAACCTTCCGCTGCGATGGGATTTTACGGGTTCGACACGACACCGATTGCTGCTGGTACGTGGGCGGCAACCCGTGCTGCCGCCGATGCCGCTCTGACAGCGGCGGACCTGGTGCGCGAGGGGACATCTGCAGCGTATGCTCTGTGTCGGCCGCCGGGTCACCATGCGACGAGGAACCACTTCGGCGGCTACTGTTACCTGAATCACGCCGCCCTCGTAGCGCAGCGGCTGGCAGAAAGTGGCCCGGTGGCCATCATCGATATCGACTACCACCACGGCAATGGCACGCAGCAGATCTTCTACCATCGCGGTGACGTGCTGTTCGTCTCACTGCATGCCGATCCCGAGTGGGAATACCCTCTGTTCTGGGGGCGTTCCGACGAGACCGGTGCCAGTGCCGGCATGGGTTGTAACCTTAATGTGCCACTGGCGGCAGGGACCGATGACCCCGTCTATCTGCAGCACTTGGAGCAAGCCCTGCAGCGGATCCAGAGCTTCGCGCCACAACATCTCGTCGTCAGCGCCGGTTTCGACACTTGGCTCGATGACCCTCTCGGCAGTTTCCACCTCACTGGGGATGGCATCGGCGCCATCGGCGCTCTCCTCGCGCAACTCAACCTGCCAACGGTGATCGTCCAGGAAGGGGGCTACGATGTGGCCGCCCTGGGTGATCTCGCCGTGCGCTTCCTGGAGCCATTCTGTTGAATAACGACCGAGTACGGTGGGGGATCATCGGCTGTGGCAACGTGACCGAGGTGAAATCCGGCCCTGGTCTGCAGCAGGCCGACGGTTCTGAGCTGGTTGCTGTCATGCGCCGCGATGGCGCCAAAGCCCAGGATTATTCCCAGCGTCACGGTGTGCCACGTTGGTACGACGACGCTCAGGCGCTGATCGACGACGACGGCGTCGATGCCGTCTACATCGCCACACCACCCGATTCGCACCTGGAATACACCCGACGTGTCGCGGCAGCGGGCAAACCGGTCTATGTGGAAAAACCGATGGCTCGAACCGCCGTCGAGTGCGAACAGATGGTACAGGCCTGCGCCCAGGCGGGCGTGCCACTCTTTGTCGCCTACTATCGGCGCCGTCTACCCATTCACCTGCAAGTCGAGTCCCTGCTCGCCACCGGCGCCATCGGCACCCCGCTTTATGTCGGCATCCGTCACGTTGGCGTCTTCGGGCCTGGCGGGGACGATGATGTACCCTGGCGCGTGGTTCCTGAAGTCGCTGGCAAGGGTGGCTACTTCCATGACTTGGCGTCGCACCAACTCGACCTGCTCGACTACCTGCTCGGCCCCGTCGAACCGACGGCCGGCGTCGCACTGAACCTGGGCGGCCACTATGCCTGTGATGACACGGTCACAGCCGCCTGGCGACATGGCGACATCGCCGGCGTGGGCAGCTGGTGTTTTGTCGCCGGTGACGGCTTGAGTGCCGAAGAGATCGAGATCGTCGGCAGCGATGGTCGTCTCAGTTTCACCGCTTTCTCCTTGGATCAGCCGATTCGACTGCAACACGCTGATCAGATCGAGGAGTTTGCCGTGCCGCCGCCGCCGCACGTGCAGCAGCCTCTGATCCAGAGTGTCGTCGATGACCTGCTCGGCCGTGGTACGTGCCCCAGTACGGGAGACTCGGCGCTGCGTACGGCCAAAGTCATGGACCACATCCTCGGCTCGGTCTAACTCGTTAGTGCCTATCGTGCTTGTTGCCCTTGGGCGGCTTGTTTGGCACCGTACTCAGTC
>DPVW01000474.1:0-2714 GCA_003529325.1 Candidatus Latescibacterota bacterium
CCGGAATCAGCAAAGATTGTGGCGTGACGGCGAGCGACCAAAGGGGAAGATGCCTCCTTGGCGAGTCATGCACCAACGCCGTTCTTCAACGACTATGACAACAACGTCTCCCGGATTACCGACAACGTGCTGCGCCGATTCCGCTCACCGGAGTCGCTGTCGCCCATTCCAGAATAGGCTGAGCAAGCATGCAGGATTCACTACCGAAACGGGTCCTTGGTCGAACGGGACTCCAAGTAACGCAGTTGGGGTTTGGCGGCGCCGAGCGTGGGTTGTCCGACGACTCTGAGGCGGACCTCCAGGCAGAGCGCATCCTCAATGAGGTATTGGATGCCGGTATCAATCTCATCGACACGGCCCCGGATTATGGGACGAACGAAGACCGAATCGGTAAGTATGTGAGCCATCGGCGCGATGAATTCTATCTGGCGACCAAATGTGGCTGCAATATTGACGCCGAGGGCAAAGGAGTGGAGCCTGGCCATCTCTGGACCGCCGATCGCCTGCGCCGGAACGTCGAGCAGAGCCTGCGTCGCCTGAGGACGGATCATGTGGATCTGCTGCAGATGCACAATCCCTCCGTGGAGGATGTCGAACAAGGCGGGCTGGTGCAGGTCCTTGAGGAGATCCGCCAAGCGGGAATGACACGTTTCATCGGTGTGTCCTCGACGGCACCGCACCTGCTGCGGTTTGTGGCGATGGGTGTATTCGACACATTCCAGATTCCGTATTCCGCCGTCGAGCGCCGGCACGAACAGATGATTCAGCAGGCGGCTGACGCCGGGGCCGGTATCGTGATCCGAGGTGGCATCGGCCTGGGGCATCGCGGCGGGGAAGAAACCTGGTCGAAGTGGGAGCGCGCTCGACTCGATGAAATCAGCGACGGCATGAGCCGTTATGAATTTGTGCTGCGTTACACGCTCACCCACCCGTCCTGCCACACGACGATCGTGGGAACGCAGGATGTGGCACATCTCAGCGCCAACGTTGCGGCTGCCAAAGCCGGGCCTCTGTCCGCGGAGGTCTACCGAGAGGCACAGGATCGGCTTGCCGGGATCGGTGAGGATTCTGAGCAGTAGGGGCGCGACGCTCAGCTCTCAGCCATACTTCTCGCGCAGCCGTGCTGACGCCGCAGCCTCGTTGCTGAGCTTCTGGTAGGGTTCCTCCAGGGGCATGTCCATTTCCAACCCGGGTGCGAAGCCACAGTCGGGGTTGATGCTGACGCGTTCCTTGTCGACGTGCTGCAGTGCCGCCTCGACGCGACCGACGATCTGCTCGGTGGTGTCGATCTCTTCGAAGCGGCATTCCACCGCACCCAGGCCGATCAGCTTGTCGTCGGGCAACTGCTTGAGGATGGCTACATCACCGGCGACGGGTATGCTGAATTCCATCACATACTGGTCGACTGCGATCTTCTTCATGGTCTCAATTATGGGCTCGTACCCTCCTTCTGCGCCCCATCCCCTCCGACCGTAGTTCCGCCGACACAGGTGAAGGGCGGTCTGAACCTTGTCGATTCCGGTCAACATGCCGTTGATCATGTCCGCCGCCAGGTCCATCTCGTACTGCGCATCGTCGAAAGAATCCCGGTAGGAGGGATCCACCAGGACACACAGGTGCGGTTCGTCCACCTGCACGACGGTGACGCCCGTCTCCTGCAGTGCCAGCAGCTCATCGTGCAGGATGCGGGCGACTGCCTCGATGAAGCCGTCGCGGCTCGGGTACGCCTTCGACGACACGCCCTGCTCCCACAACCGGACCCCCAGCAGGTACGGAGACGGCACGCAGACCTTTGTCATGCATTCGGTGGCCTGTACGAGGAAACGGGCCTCCTCGGCGATCAGGCCTGGTTTGACCACCTGCATCGGTTCGGCGATCGAGATCCCCCAGCGGTGTGGCTCGGTCCGAAGATCCTCGGTAAAACCGGTGGCAATGTCAGCGATGATGTGCGTGTAGGCATGACGTCGCCACTCGCCGTCGCTGACCAGATCCAGGCCGGCAAGCTCCTGCATGGCGATCGCGTAATGCACGGCAGCATCCATCTGCTTGCTACGCGCCGCCTCGGCCGAGGCGGGCCCCGGTGTCTGCGGCAACATCTCGCGTACCATCAAGGGGCGCGGCAAGCTGCCGACGACACCAGAGGCGAAACGGGTCTGGGCGAATCTCTGTGATATGGTCATCTGTCGGTCTCCTGTGTGGGCAAGCCGCAATCTGACACGGCTTCGTACCTATGCACGACGGGTGATTCGCAGTGATCGCCGGTTGTTTTGAGCGCCGGGTAATCAAAGGAAAATAGATGGGGATGGCACCTGGCAGCAGGATCTCACAGCGCCTTGCCGCCGGACTGATCAGGACTGGTTGGTGACACGCGTACAGATCAGCCGTGGAAAACCTGCGGAACAGAACAGCGGGGAAGTCGAGTGCCAAAGTGTCGCTGTTTAGGAGGATCGGGCTCAGATCGTACCTGGCCCCAGGCCATGGTGCGGTGCGCCTGACGAGGACTGGTGAGCGCACGCTCAGTGTGCGGACCGAGCTTGGATTTGTCCCCGGACGTGATCGCCACGATCCGGAAGCGCCCATCCTGCATGAGGTGTATGTGAACCAGATTCTCGACCGAACCTTCCGCGGCAGGGACTTTCCGGTGCAGCCGGGCCAACAGTTCGACTGGCCCGGGCTCAGTGCCGTGGTGGCGAAGGTGGATGTGGCGTCACCAC
>DPVW01000474.1:3031-8329 GCA_003529325.1 Candidatus Latescibacterota bacterium
GGCGTCACCACGACCGTCGCCGGGCCCTTTGCTTCGACTGTCCGGAGATGATCAACGGGGTGTCGCGGCGGGGGCGTAGAGGCGTTGGGAGCGGACGACGGCGCCCTGAATGTCGAGGATCTGGAGATCGACGACGGCTGGTTCGGGGCGCCAGTCGATTTTGACCAGACCGAAGTTCCGCTGATGGAATACGGTGCCGACACGCAGCCTGTTCGGTTCTCCCGGAAAGCTTGTCCAGCTGTGGGTCAGGCCACTCGAAGTCACATCGTACAGGGGCTCTCCGCCCGGGCTGTCCAGTCGGGAGATCTCCGCCAGGTGACGGTCGCCGCTGAGGAACAGCACGCCGCGGGCGCCACTGGTCTGAACCAGCTCCAGTAGACGTTTTCGAGCCTGCGGGAAGTTGGCCCACTTCTCGTACTTGTGTTCCGCCGGCAGGACCTGAATGCTGGAGACGATGATGTTGAGTCGCGCTTCGGTCGTCGTCAGCTGCTGTTCGAGCCAGAGCCACTGTCCGGCACCAAGGATGTCGCCGTTTTCGCCCGGAGGATCGCTGTGATACCGCGTGTCGAGCAGGAGAATGCGAACCTGCTGATCGTCGCTCCCGTACTGATGACTGATATAGGCACCTGCCTGTGAGCGCCGGGGGGCATCGGGCGGGACATCGAGAAAGTCCAACAACAACTGTTGGCTCTCCGCCCGCCGGGGATACTGCTTGCTACCACCGTTCACGCCGTAGTCGTGATCGTCGTAGATGCCGAGCACATCACACATGGAGGCGAGACTGGCATAGTCGGGCTGGGCCTTCTGCGCCTCGTATTTCGAGCCCAGCAGCGCCATGTCCTCCGTGTCGCCGTAGATGATATCTCCCGTCCAGATCCAGACATCCGGCTTCTGCTGCTCGATGACCTGCCACAGTGGTTGCTCGCGGTCGTGATGATTACACGAGCCAAAGGCGATCCGTTCGACGGGATCCGTCGCCAGAACAGGCAGGACCGAAGCTAACAGCAGGATGCCAGTGATCAGCGTCAACAAAGCATCATCCTTCCATCCCTCACCAACTGGTCGGGATCGGCAGCAGCAGCCGGCCCTGAATGGGAACAAAACGTGTCGCTGCCCGAGCGAGAAGACCGGCGGTCAGATCCTGAGCCCCATACACTTCGACGGCGATATCGAGCTCATTGACCAGCTTGGTCACAACCGCTGCATAGTCGCCATCCCCCGAGGCGAGCACAATCGTGTCCACGCGCGGTGCATGCTCGAGCATATCGACAGTGATGCCCACATCCCAGTCGCCCTTGGTTGAGCCATCAGACCGCTGAATGAAGGGCTGTAGTTTGACCTCGAAGCCCAGACCTTTCAAGATCTGCTGAAAGCGGCGCTGCCGCTCGTCGCCCTTGTCGGTCGCATAGGCAAGTGCCTTGATCAACTGACGCCCTTCGGTGATCTGACGCAGAAACGCGCCATAGTCAAAATGGCAGTTGTGCTGTTCTTTGACGGTGTAGTAGAGGTTCTGCACGTCTGCGAATACGGCTACTCTGTCCATAATGATCCCGGTAAACAGGAGCGAGAAATGAAGATCGATCGAATCGAGTGGTGGGAGGTGAATCAGTTCGTTCATCAGGAGATGGTCAACAGCCCCGAATACGCCGACACCCACGAACAATGGGATCTGGTGCCGAAATTTATCCTGCGGCTGGACACGGACGACGGGCACTACGGCGTCGGTGAAACCTCCCGCGGAGTGCAACGCACCGACATCGAATCGGCAGGCCGGCAGCTGCTCGGTGCCGATCCGAGGCGTGTGTCACTGCGCCAGTTGCCCATCGATGGCATGCCCTGGCCGACGGCCAGGGGTTTCGAGGTCGGCCTCTTCGACCTCGTGGGTCGCGTTCGGGGCATGTCTGTGAGCGAACTGCTGGGCGGCGCCTGCCGTGACCACGTGATCAGCAGCTACTGGGCGGGGCTGCAAACCCCGGAGCACTCGCTGGCAGCAGCGACGGCGGCACGCGACGGTGGCTACAGCTGCCTCAAGTTCAAGATCATGAAGGGCATGCCGGTGATCGAACGACTGCAGCGCATGCGGGAGGTTGCCCCCGACCTGCGATTCATCGTCGACGCCATGCAGCGCTACGATGACCTGGAAGAGATGAAGGAACTGGTTCGGCAGATGGCGGATCTGAACGTCGTCTGCCTGGAAGACCCACTGCCCAGAGACCGCCACGACTGGTATCGCCAGTTGCGCCAGGAAGGGGAGATCCCCATCGCTCAGCATCTGGGATCGACGCAAGCGGTACTTGAAGCCCTGCAGCAGGATGCGGTCGATATCTTCAACTGCAGCCCTGTGTCGCTCGTCGAATTCGTCCGCATGGTTGACCTAGCCGGTGTCGCCGGCAAGCCCTGCTGGCATGGTTCGGGCGTAGACCTCGGCCTGCTCGATCTGGCCTACATTCACGCCTGCGCCGTACCCGAAGCGGCGACGATCCCCCATGACATTCTATCGACACCGCTGCACGTGGACGATTTCGTCATCGATATGCCCCTGCGGGAGGGTGAGCGTATTGCCGTGCCCGATGCCCCCGGCCTGGGTGGCGAACTGGACATGGGCGCCGTCGAGCAGTTTCTCATCTCGAACGGCGAGATCAGCTAATGAAAATGACGCCGGTTTTGCGAAAGGTGATATGAACAAGACCTATCCAAAGACAGAATGGGAGGTTGCAGATCCCGAGGATGCAGGCATCGATGCCGGCCGGTTGATCCAGGCGAAGGGGGTACTCGATGAGAAGCTTGGGGACGCCAGGTATCGAGTCGCTGTGGTCCGCTCAGGGCATCTGGTAGTGGAGTGGGCACAGGGCATCGATTGCGCCGAGAAGGTCCACATTGCGTCGGCGAACAAGTCGATTCTTTCGAGCGCGCTGGGAATCGCGATCGCGGAAGGCAAGATCAAGAGCGCTGACGATCTGGCCACCGACTACTATCCCGAGTTGATGGATGTGCCAGAGGGAGCGGGACCGAAGGCTGGTCGATGGGCGTTTGCAGCGAATGCGGGAATCACGCTTCGACATCTGATCTGCAATGTGTCCGGGTATATGAAACCGGATGAGCGCCCGGGTGAGGTATTCAACTATCAGACCAACGGCATGTGCATCCTCTCACATTGCATCGAGAAGGCCTACGGGCTGTATGACGTGAACGATCCCGAAGGCTCAGCCAAGATCTCTGCTCTCTACAAGAGCAAAGTTGCTGACGTCATCGGGGCTGACTGGGAGTATACCTCCGGTTCACAGAAGATGCACGACAACGCGCGGCTCAACATCTTTGGCTGGGGGTCTGCGATCCGCACGGACTTGAGGGATCTTGCACGGCTCGGATGGCTCTGGTGCAATGGGGGCCTGTGGGAGGGTCAACAGGTGATTGCACAGTCCTGGATGTGCGAGGTGACCGCCGTCGCCCCGGACATTCTGGCGAAGAGTCCTGAACAGGTATGGAAGTACGGGCATGGGTTCTGGACGAACGCGAAGGGCAAGCTCTGGCCCGAGCTGCCGACGGACGGATTCACCGCGTGGGGAGCGGGAGGACACTACGTGATCGTCTTTCCCAGCTTCGATCTGGTGGTGGTGATGAATCCGACGCCCTATCCGGGCGCCTCCCAGCCGTACGAGACGCATACGGTAACGTGGCTGCAGCAGCAGGAAGTCCTCAGGTACATGCTCGATGCGTGTTCATGAAAGGGAGCAGATGCCAATCGTGATCACCCGCAGTCCACACAATCCAATCGTACATCCCGGCTCGGACGCATCCATCCTCGGAAACATCAACGGCCCGTCACTCATCCGGGTGCCGAGTTGGATACCGAACCCACTCGGACGCTACTACCTCTACTTTGCGCATCACCAGGGCAAGTTCATCCGCATGGCGTATGCGGACAACGTGTTGGGACCCTACACGATCTACGCGCCTGGCGTGCTGCCCATAGGCGAAACCCTGTTCGAGCGACACATCGCGTCACCCGACGTTCACCTCGACAACGACAACCGCGTCCTGGGGATGTTCTATCACGGCGCCGGTTTTACCGGCCCAAAACACGAGAACCTGGGCCAGAACACGTGCTACGCCGGGTCATCTGACGGGCTGACATTCGGCTGCGACAGGATCTGTCTGGGCCCAGCGTACATGCGCGTCTGGAAGTGGGGTGAACTGTGGTATGGTTTCGGCGGCGGCGGGCTCCGCGACCTCTGGCGCACCGATGATTTTCGGCAGCCATTCGAGCGGGGTCCGTCTCTGGAGATAGCGGATGAGCCGTACACGGACAGAGACCTCATGCCGGAGGACAGACAGAGTCCTGATGCGCTGCACCATCGCATGCGTCACGTGGGGCTCGACCTGAGACATCATGAACTCGACATCTACTACAGCAGTGTGGGGGATCAGCCGGAGCGGATCAGGCGAACGTCGATTGATCTGAGATCGGATCCGACGGATTGGCGGGGATCGCCAGTGCTCGAGGTGCTGTGCCCGGAACAAGATTACGAGGGTGTTTCTCAGCCGAATGAGCCGTCAACCGGTGGCGCTGACCACGAGGCCGTGCACCAGGTTAGAGACCCCTATGTGTACAACGAAGAGGGTCGGAAGTATCTCCTCTACTCCGTTGCGGGTGAAAAGGGTCTGGGCATCGCTGAAATCACGGAGTAATCCGGGAGCGAGATGATATGAGTGTGATTAAGTGGGGGATCTGGGAACAGGCGTTCGTGGCAGAGGATCAGTCGCCACCCGATATGGCGCCAAAAACAGTCCCAGGCTACTGGGATGGCGGTCGGACATGGCGGGTGCGATTTCGCCCGGATGACGTGGGCAGCTGGGCGTACACGACATCCTCTGACCGTGTATGTGGACTGCAAGGAAGAACAGGGACCTTCGATTGCACGGAGCCGGACCGGCGCAGCAATGCATTGCTCGAGCACGGCCCCGTGGATCTGTCGGCATCGGGGACGCACCTGTCACATCACGACGGCACGCCCTTCTTCTTTCTCGGGGACACCGTCTGGAACGGGGCGATGCTGTCGACGGACTCGGACTGGGACGATTATCTGGAAGATCGTCTGGCGAAGAACTTCAGCGCCGTGCAGTTCGTCACGCAGGCCCCGTGGATCGGCGCTTTCTCGAATGCCGAAGGGGAGGTCGCTGTCAGCGGCAATCCATCGATGCCGGTGAATCCACATTTCTTTCGGCGCATCGACGCCCGTATGGATGCGATCAACGATCGTGGCTTGCTTGCGGTGCCGGTCCTGGCGTGGGCGGCGA
>DPVW01000474.1:8553-11272 GCA_003529325.1 Candidatus Latescibacterota bacterium
GTCGATGAAGCACCTGGTGGACTGTTTCGACTCCGTCGATTGGTGGCGTCTGAGACCCGAGCAGGACTTGCTGGTCGAACAACCGGGTGCAGAGGATCCGAATCTCTGGGTGGCTGCCGCCCGCACGGAGGACGGAGATCAGGCGATCGTNNGCGGCGATTCAATGTGGGCTGCTTCCTGCCCGAGGATCAACTCATCTGTTTTCGTGAAGTATCAAGTCGCACGTTATCAGGCGCATCACGTGCTCTGGATTCTTCCAGGAGACGGGAAGTATGAGGGGGAAGAGGCGGAGAAATGGCTTCGAGTCGTTGCGGCCGTATTCGGCGCTGGCGACCATGCTCCCGTGTCACTTCACCCGTGTGGATGTCACTGGCCGTAAGAACCTTTCCGCGACGCGCCCTGGTGCAACGTCTCAGGATATCAGAGCAGCCACAAGGACCACAACAACACGATCGACTGGGTCCAGCAGGGCGCACCCGCCCAGGCATGGAGGACGGAGATCAGGCGATCGTCTAGCTGCCGAAAGGAGGACGTATTCGTCTGCGCAGTGAGAAGTTGAAAGTGGGGTGCGCCGGCTTCTGGTTCGATCCGCGGACGGGGGACATGACAAGATCTCAGAGGACTGTGCTGTCGCCCCGGATGAACAGGACTGGGTACTGGTGCTGAGAATCGGTGTGCGCTGTTCGTGCTGATCATGCCCACCCGAGCCAATCTGGAACCGTGGCTTCGCTGAGCGGGCGCAAGCGCTAACAAAAAAGAAGTGAGAGGCCAAAGACCCATGGTAGACAACCCGTTTCTCGGATCGTGGCGTTTTGTTTCATTTATATATGAAGATCAAGATGGCAACATCACGCATCCCTTTGGCGAGGACGCGAGCGGCTACATTATGTATGGAGCCGACGGATACATGCAGGTCGCCCTGATGACAGCGAACCGGCCCCGATTCGAGTCCGAACGCTTCCGCAACGGTCCAACTGAACACAAAGCCGCCGCCTTCGACGGATACCTTTCTTACGCAGGGCCCTACACCATCGGCGAAGACACGGTCACTCATCACGTCGAAGTCGCGTGGTTCCCGAACATGGTTGGCGAAGACAACGTGCGCGCCTACAAGTTCGACGGAAACCGACTCAGATTATCCGTACCTCCCAGGATCGTAGAAGGAGTGGAAATCACCGGCCATCTCGTCTGGGAGAAAGTCTGAGGGAGACGGAGGCCCAGAGCACGCGCGCGACTCATCACAAGGAAGACCACAGTATGCCCCGGCACCTACCCAGCTGCCTACTCTTGACGCTCTTCGTACTCCTCATCTGCCTGGGCCCCCACGCGGCGCAGGCCGGGGTCCCTCTCGACTACTATCTACCCGCCGACACGGAGTACGATGCGGCGATTCCCACCCCCGAGGCATTCTTCGGTTTCCAGGTGGGTGAGTGGCATCTGCAGCACGAGCAGCTGGTTGCCTACGTCCGCGAGCTGGCGCGTCTCTCCGAGCGTGTGCGCCTCGAGGAATATGCGCGCAGCCACGGGAACCGACCGCTCATGGTGTTGACGATCACGGCGCCCGAGAATCATCACAATCTGCAGGCGATTCGGCAGCAGCACCTGGCGCTCAGCGATCCAGAACGCTCGCCTGGCCTGCCCCTGGCGGAGATGCCGGCGGTGGTCTACATGGGCTACAGCATCCATGGCAACGAGGCCAGCGGCAGCAACGCGGCGCCCCTGGTGGCCTACTACCTGGCTGCCGCGCAGGGGGCCGTGGTGGAACAGCTCCTGCGCGACGCGGTAGTGCTGCTGGACCCGAGCTACAATCCGGACGGGCTCAGCCGCTTCGCCCACTGGGCCAACATGCACCGAGGCCGCCAACTGGTGGCCGACCCGGCGCACCGCGAGCACACCGAGGCGTGGCCCGGGGGACGCTTCAATCACTACTGGTTCGATCTGAACCGGGACTGGCTGCTGGCCCAACACCCGGAGAGTCAGGGACGCCTGCGGGTGTTCCACCAGTGGAAGCCGAACCTGCTCACCGATCATCATGAGATGGGCGGAGATCACACCTTCTTCTTCCAGCCCGGGATCCCGTCGCGCAACAATCCGTTGACGCCGGCGCGGACCTTCGAGCTGACCGCGGCTATCGCTGAGCACCATGCCCGGGCCCTCGATCGTCTCGGCTCTCTCTACTACACGAAGGAGTCCTTCGATGATTTCTATCCCGGCAAGGGCTCGACCTATCCGGATCTGAACGGAGGCGTGGGCATTCTCTTCGAGCAGGCCAGCGTGCGCGGTCACCTGCAGGAGAACGCGCACGGCGAGCGCAGCTTTCCCTTTGCCGTGCGCAACCAGGTGACCACGTCGTTGTCGACGCTGGAGGCGGCCCAGGAACTGCGCGTCGAACTGCTGTCCCATCAGCGTGACTTTTACACCTCTGCCGTGGCCGAAGCCGACGAGTTGCCGGTGCAGGGGTATGTCTTCGGTGGGGCCGACGATCCGGCGAGGTTGTTCCATTTCATCGAGCTGTTGCAGGCACACAAGATTCGCGTCCATCAGCTGACCCGGTCGGTGGTCGTGGAGAAGGAGTCCTTCGAGCCGGGCCAGGCCTGGGTGGTGCCGCTGCAGCAGCCACAGCAACGCCTCGTACGTGCCGTATTCGAGCGCCGCACCAGCTTCGTCGACAGCGTGTTCTACGACGTCTCCGCGTGGACCGTGCCGCTGGCTTTCGACC
>DPVW01000057.1:0-140 GCA_003529325.1 Candidatus Latescibacterota bacterium
TCGGCAGTTCCGGCAGCAAGGCTGGTGTGCCGTGGAGGGCCTGTTCGACGAACAGGTCGTCGCCGCCCTGGTAGCGGAGGTCGATCGATTCCAGCGTCAAGGTCTGGTGCGTAACGTGCGCACCAAAGGGGACGGCGTCA
>DPVW01000057.1:468-718 GCA_003529325.1 Candidatus Latescibacterota bacterium
GCACTCGTCGCAAACAGCCAACCTGCAGTTGATCCCATTGTTTGACAAAAGTCCCCTGATCCGGGCGCTGCCTTTCGCACCGCAGGTAAGTGCTGCCGTATCCCGACTCATCGGCGACCCGTATCTGTTGCACCTCGACCAGATGTTTCTGAAGCCCGCCAGAATCGGCTCCGGGACCAGTTGGCATCAGGACAACGCCTATTTCAAGATCGCCGACCCGCTGAAGGGCACCGCCATGTGGATCGCCGTA
>DPVW01000057.1:1093-7612 GCA_003529325.1 Candidatus Latescibacterota bacterium
CAAGCACAGCTACTCCCACGAGCGCGACCCGCACAGTGACCACCACATCCACTGCCAGCCTCCCGAAGAACAGGCTATTTCCGTAGAGGTCGGTGCCGGGGGTGCCGTATTCTTCTGTTATGGCACCGCGCACAGTACGGGGGACAACGACACCGACAGGGACCGCGCCGGAATGGCGTTCCACTTCTTGCACGAGGACTGTGCCGCCGATGACCTGATCGCCGCTGACAGGGACCGCCGTCCCTGGGTGACGGGGCCACGCAACAGTGGGGGCCTGGATGAATATGGCGTCGACGTGCGCGACACATTCGCCGACGAGGTCGAACGGGCGTTGAAAGTTGCCTGACGTGCGTCGCTTTTCTACAGAATCGCTGACCCGCATCGGTTGCGCACTGTTCGAGGCGGCAGGCTGCAATGAGGCCGACGCCCGCACCGTCGCCGAACACCTGGTCGAGTCGAGTCTGTTCGGACACGATTCCCATGGAACCCTGCGGTTGTACGAATACATCGACCAGATCCGTGCCGGTACATTTGCCGCAGATGGGCGACCACAGATCGTGCGCGAGCGCGGATCGACGGCGATCCTCGACGGTGGTGGAGCCCTTGGCGCGGTGGCGGGACGACTCGCCGTCGATCGTGCCGCCGCCCTGGCACAAGCCCATGGTGTGGCGACGGTGACATTGCGCAATTGCTGTCACCTCGGTCGCATCGGCGCCTACCCGCTGGCGCTCGCCCGACAGGGACTGCTGGCCATGGCCTTCGTCAACGCCGGTCGTCTCGGGCGTCAGATTCCACCTTATGGTGGCATCGACGGCAAGTTGAGTACAAATCCCATCGCCTTCGCCGCACCACGTGCCGCCGCCCACCCCATTCTCGTCGATATGACGACGTCGGTTGTGGCGGAAGGCAAGATCCGCGTCGCCCAGAACCGGGGTGTAGCCGTCCCCGAAGGCTGGCTGATCGACGCCAATGGTGAGCCGACAACGGACCCCGACAAATACCTGTGCGAGCCCCGGGGCGCCATTCTGCCCCTTGGAGGGGTCGTCGGCTACAAAGGCACGTGCCTGAGCATGACGGTTGAGATCCTTGGTGGGCTGCTGTCGGGCGAGGGTTGTGCCGCGGGGGCAACGGTGATGGCGAGCAACGGCATGCTGCTCACCGCCTGGGATCCCACATTCTTCTGCGACGAGGATACCTACGAAGACGAACTGGAGGGACTCATCGCCCACATGCACACCAGTCGTGTCGATCCCGCCGTGGGCGAGATCCAGCTTCCGGGAGATCCCGAATTCCGCCAGGCAGCCGAACGTGGCCGCCATGGCATTCCCATCGACGACACCACGTGGGAGCGAATCTGCGAACGGGCGACAGGCATCGGTCTGGACCCGGCACCCTGGGAGGCAGAGGTCTGTAACCGCGGTTGAGACGACTTCGCCCTACTGTGGCTCGGGTGGCCAACCGTCGCTGTCACGGAATGGCAGATGTTCCCTCTCGATGTACGGCGGCCACGGCAGATAATCGTTGACCCCCTCCACCGATTTGCCACGCAGCAGAAATGCACTCGGCCAGGACGGCTTGTCGGTGACGATGCGGGTCGAGGTGGGGATGTAACGAATCGTCAGACCACAGCGACGCATCGTCGATGTGTTGGCATTTGAACCGTGGACAATGTTCGGGTGATGGACGGACACATCTCCCGGCTGTAACACCAGGTCGATGGCCTGCTCCGAGTCCACCTTGTCCTCCTCCATGGCGGAGCCCAGCACATTGCCACCTCCCGGGGTGGCATGCATCTCCTGCAGATCCATGTTCTGCGTGCCCGCTATAACACGCATGCAGCCATTTTCGGGCAGAGATGGGTCGACGGCGAGCCACAACGTCACCACCTCCATCGGTTCCAGCGGCCAATACGACCCATCCTGATGCCACAGCACCGGTTGCCCGTCCCCCGGCGGTTTGCAGATATAGTGCGAGGCGAAGAGCGCGATGTCGTCACCGACGTACTCGGCGGCGACATCGACCAGCCTTGGATCGGCGATGAGCCGTACCCAGAAGGGATCGTGGGTCATGAGGTTGTTGTGCAACTGCTCGGGCCGTAGACCTGGGTTCTTCTGCAGCAACCAGTCGACGTGGGCGCTGGCTTCGGCCACCAGATCAGCATCAACTGCGTTGCGGTAGATGGTGTATCCGTCCCTGTCGTATTGCGCTCGTTCGACGCTGCTCATCACAAGGCTCCGGAGAAAGGAAGGGCTGCCGCTGACCGGACTGGAAATGTAGCGCGCCGGCACCGGAGGCGCTCGAATGGTTGGTTTCGGCCTTGCCCAACGTGCTACGTTCTGGGCGGATGACATGGCCAAGGTCTCCCTCTTTCACCCGGGCGCCGACCGCGCCCTGCGCCGGTTTCGCGGTGCCGACGCCCCGGTAACAAGGGACGACGAACACCTCTACGCCTCGGGGGACGAACGTCCCAACACGGGACTACGGGAAGGCGTCGTGGCACACGCCGAAGTCAACGACGTGATACGCGGCTGCGATATGTCCGTCACCCTCGCACAAGGTCCCGACCTGCTCGTGTTCCATCACGCGCGCGAACATCAGGCCTTCCACATGGGCCGCACGCGGCGCACCCTCTACCTGCCCGAACCGGTGCTGCACAAGGCCTTCGACATGGGCTACGATTATTGGGCGTTGACGGAGGTCCTGATCCAGGAGTCGTGGCCATTGGACTACATCCTGCTGTACGAGTTGGTGCGCCGACTGCAGGACCGCTTCAAGACCCACCTGACCCTGCGTCTGCGCCAATTCGTCGCTCTGCGCGCAGATGCTCCGGACAACAAGCATCTGTTCACCTTGCTGGCAGCACTGCTGGTACGACTCGATGGTGTGGAAGAGTATGACGGCGTGCTCGTTCAGCTGCGCGGTCTTGGGGACTACGCCAGCCCTGCTCTGCAAGAGATCGTCTACAACGACGAGCTCTTCAACGTCGAGGACACGGGGCGTGGTCGAATCTACGCCGCCGCCAGACCGCTGCTGGAAGAAGCCTGACCCCTAGTCGTTGGCCAGCGACTCCGGTGTCCGGATCAAGCGGCGAATCGGTACATCCGGATAGATCAGAGGCAGATCCCATGTGATACGCCGCTCAGCCACCGCACCCAGGCCCTCGATGACGAGGGACAGCTGTTGGCTCGCATCGGTGACGATCGCTGTCTTGCGGTCCGCCATGCGATTGGGGAAAAACAGTCGATAGACCGCCGTCTTCTGCAAGTGGTCGTGATACGGTCGGTCGAAAGCGTACGGATACGGACCGGCCGTGCCACTGGGCGCGTAGCGATTGCCATCCTCGTCCAGAAGAAATGTGCGGTCACCGATATCGTCGATACGCGGATGCAGGCCGGAGTCCTCGCCGTCGATGTAGATGGTGAAGACCAGACGGCTGTACAGCGTATTGCCCCATCGACCATCATATGCGGGACGCAGCAAGGGATACATACGGTCACGAACGACGCCTAACAGCCGCCGCACATACTCGGCACGCCAGGCATCAAATTTCGACTTCTCGATCGGATTGGTGGGATCGAAGTTCGGATCGACGTAGATCAGATATTGGAAGTACAGGTTGTTGATATCGGTGCCATCGATGGTCGGGTATCGACCATCGATGAAGGCATAGACGAACTCACGCAGGCGGCTGACAACCTGCTGTTGGGTCAATCCAGCCCGTTCCGACTCGGAGTAGATGCGAGCAATTTCGTAGGAAAACGTACGCAACGTGGCCTGCACAAAAATGCCGTCGGCACCGGTATGGCTGCGGTTGACGGAACGCCAGACTTTTTCCTCGGCCTGCTCGAATGGCCCTGGTGCCGGACCATCCGGCGTGCAGGCAGACAGAGCCAGGAGAGCAACACAATACAGCCAGCGGGTGCTGCGCATAGTCACTCCGTAGGTAGAGGGACCCGGAGTACGATGTCCGAAAGGCCGATGGGGATGGCTTTTTTTGGCTCTATTCCTTGACCACCCAGAGCTTTACCGATGCCTTGACGTCGTGCTCGAGCCGGATCGGCAAGGTGTAGACCCCGAGTGCGCGGATCGGCTCTTCGAGCTCGATCTTGCGACGGTCGACGTCGTGGCCCTGTTCCTTGAGCAGATCGGCGATATTCTGCGTCGTCACCGAACCGAAAAGACGCTCCCCCTCGCCGACCCTGACGGTCGCCGTCAGTGAGACCTTCTCCAGCTCTGCCGCCTGGGCCTCAGCGGAACGCTTGTCACGATCGGCCACCGCCTCGTGCTGCCGACGCTGCGACTCGAACTTGGCCACATTGGCGTCCGTCGCCATCAGGGCCTGGCGCTTCGGGATCAGGAAATTGCGGGCGTAGCCATTGGCGACGCTGACGATCTCCCCAGCACTGCCCACGGTGTTGATATCTCTGAGTAGAATAACCTTCACGTGTCGATCTCCTGATCGGGTCGCCCGTCGTCGGGCGGTGGTTCGTCTTGTCGATGTCCGATGCGACGCCAGTCGAACCAGGTGTCGCCGAGTCCCAGCAGAGCCAGGAACATCAGTGACAGGCCCGAGGTGAACGCCAGCAGCGCGTAGACCAGCACTACGAGAAACCGTTGCACACCGAGCCGCCACAACAGGTGACGGATCAGCGCCAGCCCCTGCACGGCGAACAGCAAGCCGAGCACGAGGGCCACATTCACTGCCAGGTCACGCACCATGCCAGCTCCGACCAACAGGCCGGCCAGGGCCGCGATGAGTGCCCAGATAAATGACTCCCACAGACGCCATCGGCGCATGGGCGGCGCCGCTGGAAGCGACAGGCCGATGCGTTCTCCGATCCTCTGTGCTACTTGGTACCCGAGTACGGCGACGAACAACATGGACACGTACGCCATACCCGGCAGAAGCCTCAACGTCAACTCGATCAACGACTCGAGTTGTTCGCTGTCCGACAGTTGCGCATTGGCGACAACTTCTTCGAGCGAAGCGGCGACACCGGCGACAAAATCACCACGCTCCCACGAATCATCACTCAACCCCACCAACAGGAAGAGGGCCAGCAGCCCTCCGGGCAATGAGGCGGCGGCGAGCATTTCGCCGTAGCGCCGGCCGCGCTCAACCTGGACCGCCGCCAACAGCCCGATCAGGGGCGCCGGTGCCAGACCAGATAGAAGAATCCACTGGAATGGTGCCATGAAAGACACCAGCAGCGGCAGGCATGCTGCGAACGCCACTTTCCGCGTGCCGTAACGTCGGGCGCCTAGAATAGTCGCCGCGACGAGGGCGAGGCTCGCCAGCAGATGAAACAGAATTTCTTATCCCTTGTGACGGGACACTAGCTGCTTACTCGTCCGACTTGTCGGCGCTGGCATCGTCACCGGCAGCCGCCACAGCTACCGTGGCTGGCTCTGCTGCTTCGGAACGGCTGCCGACGGGACCGTCGGATCGGTTACCCGGCGGTCCATCACGACGGTCATCCCGGTCGCGTCTGGGGCCACGGCGATCGTGCGGCCGTGCCGGCGGGTTGTAGATGTAGATGTTCTCTGGTGCCAACTGCGGAATGCGCAGGAACTCACCCTCTACCGCAATCACCAGATGCCGTAAGACCGCCTCGTCGAGCCGCAGGTTCGCCTCGAGGGTGACAAGCGAGTCGCCAGCCCCTTCGAACTGATACATCACGTAGAACGCCTGCTTACGCTGACGTAGAGCCATCGAGGTGTAGGCGAGCTTGCGCAAGCCCCACGTATCGACGTTGACGACCTCGGCCCCGGCGGACTCCAACTGCGTCTTGTATTTCTCGACGCCGGTTTCCAGTTGAGTATCGCCGATCTGGGGATCGAGGATGAGGACCAGTTCGTACTTCTTCGCCATACGTTTATCTACCTTGCTTGCCTGTCGGGGTCGCGGTGCCTGTCAGCACCTAAAAGAGGTTCAGACCGTGGTGCACGAACAGCGGCGCCAGAACCAGGGAGATGACCGACATCAGCTTGATGAGAATGTTCATGGAAGGGCCGCAGGTATCCTTGAAGGGGTCGCCCACCGTATCCCCCACGACAGAAGCCTTGTGGGGGTCTGACCCTTTGCCGCCCACATTGCCCTGCTCGATGTACTTCTTGGCGTTGTCCCAGGCGCCGCCACTATTGGACATCATCAGAGCCAGGAGTACTCCTGACACCGTGGCGCCCGCAAGCATGCCACCCAAAGCCTTCGGTCCGAGGAGGAAACCGACGACGACGGGGGCGAACACGGCGAGCAACCCTGGGAGGATCATCTGCCGCAGTGCCGCTACGGTGGCGATGTCGACACATCGGCGGGCATCGGGCATGCCGGTGCCCTCCCTGAGCCCTGGAATCTCGCGAAACTGACGCCGTACTTCTTCGATCATTTTGGACGCCGCGTCGCCGACAGCGGTCATGGTTAGCGCCACACCCAGGTATGGGATCATACCGCCGATGAAGAGACCGATGACGACGATGGGTTCCGTGACATTGATGACGAGTTCGTCGCCACCCATCGCC
>DPVW01000057.1:8006-14003 GCA_003529325.1 Candidatus Latescibacterota bacterium
AAACCTTTGCCGATGGCTGCCGTCGTGTTGCCCAGTGCGTCGAGACTGTCGGTAATCTTGCGTGTCTCTTCGCCAAGCCCTGCCTGCTCGCTGATGCCACCAGCGTTGTCAGCGATCGGACCGTAGGCATCGACCGACATGGTCACACCAACGGTGGCCAACATGCCGACGGCGGCGATGCCGATGCCATACAGACCGGCGAAGTGGAAGGCCAGGCCGATGGCGATGGCGATGGCGATGATGGACAGTGCGACACTCTCGAAGCCGATGGCGAGACCAGAAATGATATTGGTCGCCACACCCGTCTTTGATGCTTCGGCGATATCGCGGATCGGCTTGCCACCGGTGTAGTACTCCGTCAACAGACCGATAATGATACCGGCCATGCTACCGCTGAGTACGGCCATGAAGGGCCCGGTTCCAAGACCGAGAAGATCGCGTGTCCACCAGGAACCACCGACCATCAGAGCGGCTGACACGAACGTTGCGTAGCGCAGCACCGCACCGGGATCGGCATTTTGCAGCACGCGGACCATGAGCACACCGACGAGGCTGGCAACCAGTCCCACCATGATCACGGTGAGGGGGTAAACCATGGCGGCAAGCCGCGCCGTCGTCTCGGCGACATCTGGGGCCAGCACGGCGAGCGACGCCAGGGAGGCCGTAGCAGCGATGGCGATGGTGGCGATGACGGAGCCGACATAGGACTCAAAGATGTCGGCCCCCATGCCGGCAACATCACCGACGTTGTCGCCGACATTATCGGCGATGACCGCCGGATTGCGGGGATCGTCCTCCACCAGATCCTCTTCCACTTTGCCCACCAGATCGGCGCCAACATCGGCGGCCTTGGTGAAGATGCCACCCCCGACGCGGGCGAACAGCGCGATAGAGGAAGCGCCCATGGCGAAGCCACTGATGGCGGTGGCATTCGTCGGATCCTCCCAGATACCGAACACCTGGGCGAGAATCCCGATGCCCAGCAGGCCGAGGCTGGCAACGGCCAGGCCCATGACTGCGCCACCAGAGAAGGCCATCATCAACGCCGGGCCCTGGCCCTTTTGATTGGCCGCCTGTGCGGTGCGCACATTGGCACGAGTTGCCGCTTTCATGCCGGAGAACCCGGCGATGATCGAACAGCCCGCGCCGGCGAGAAATGCCACCGCCGTGCGGTCACTGACACCGGCCCATAACGCCACGAAAACAACCGCGACAAAAACCAGCAGGATGGTATACTCACGCTTGAGGAAGGCCATGGCCCCCTCGTGGATCAGATCGGAAATTTCCACCATCTTCGCGCTGCCGGCATCACCCGCCTTGACGCGTGTAAAGATGATGAAAGCGACGATCAAGCCCGCTACACCCAGGTAGGGGGCTGCTGTCGTCCAAACTTCCATTGTGCCTCATGCCCTCCGGTTTCGCTCGCGCGAATTTATATATTTCCGTCTAAGTCGGCGGCGCTCGACAGCGGCGCAGAACCATTGAAACGGTTCATCGCCGCCTCGATTCCATGCTGCAGCCAGCAGCACGTTGCCGCGCTGCCGCGCTGCACCAGCCCCTCGACATCTTCCGTGTCGACGAACTGGTTCAGCACAAACTCAATGTCGCTCTCGCCCGTCGGTACGGGGCCAACTCCGAGACGCAAACGAGCCACGTCCTGGGTGCGCAGCCGCTCCAGGACGGAGGCCAAGCCATTGTGCCCGCCATCTGAACCAGACCGACGCATGCGTAGCCGACCAAAGTCGAGCAAGAAATCGTCGAACACGACGAAGGCCTCCTCGGGCGTGAACCCGACGGCCTCGCTCAAAGCCAGCACCGCATCGCCGCTGCGATTCATGTACGTCAGCGGCTTGACGACGAGGACCTCTTCGGCGCCGATCTGCGTGATCGCTGTCTGCGCCTGGTGCTGTTCGGACCACCGGTTCTCCGCCGCCAGATCGTCGGCGACTAGAAAACCGATGTTGTGACGGGTGCGGGCGTAGCGGAGTCCGGGATTGCCCAGACCCACGATGGCGCGCATTGGAGCCGGCGATCAGCTGTCGGCGTCTGCCGGCGCGTCGCCCCCGGCGTCAGGCTCGCCTTCGCCTTCAACACCTTCGACCTCTTCACCCTCTTCGCCCTCGCCCTCGCCCTCGCCCTCGGCAGCGGCAGCGGCAGCGGCCTCTTCCTCTTCGTCGATGGTGAGACGCGGCGACAGAACACTGACGATGGTCACTTCGGCGTCGTTGACGATGCGACTCTCCGATTCGAGCAGGTCGCCGATGTGAATGCTGTCACCAATCTCCAGATAAGTGATGTCGATCTCGACCTGAGAGGGCATCTGTGAGGCAACGCAGTGCATGTCTACGGCCGTCAAACTGTGCTGCAGAGCACCACCACCGATGCTGACCCCGGTAGGCACGCCAACCGTGATCAGCGGGACGCTTGCGGTGTATTCCTCGTCGGCGTCGATGCGCAAGAAGTCGATATGCACGATATCGCCACGGACCTTGTGGTATTGGATCTCACGCACCACCGCACGTTCGCTCTTGTCGTCGCCCTCCTCGTTGAGCACGAAGATCGCATTGCGGCCGCCGTCTGCGAGGGTCCGCTCCAGCGTATGGGCGAGCACCTTAAAGTTACGCGGCTCCTGCTTATGCCCATAGACAACGCCGGGCAGCATGCTTTGCTCGCGGCGTAGTCGCCCAACCGGGCCCTTGCCACGTTCGGTGCGCGACTGCAGAGCCAACTCTTTCGTTTCGCGCTGGTAGATCTTCACTGCCACCGCCATGGGACTACCTCTCTCTTGCGTGAAGCTGGCTGCCCGGCGAGGATTTGAACCTCGATAGACGGACCCAAAATCCGTTGTCCTACCAATTGAACGACCGGGCAATCACTCGTTTTCAGATCGGCGTTCCGCTGCCGTCGATTGGCTCCGGAACGGGTGTACATACAAAGACCGGATACTCCGCTGCACGCAGGATGACTTCTGCGCGGCGCGCGGCGGTCCGGTCGTCATAGATGCCGTAGACAGTAGACCCGCTGCCCGACATTGAGCAGGCGAGCGGGGCCGTCTCAGCCAGCAACTGGCTGGCTCGGGCGACGATGGGTTTGATGCCTTCGACAAGGGGCTGAAAGTCGTTCTCAAGGAGCGGCCACAGCTTGTCCGCGTCGAGGCACCCGCCGCGTGCAGAGCTAATCAACATAGAGTACGGAGAGGAATCCGACAAGAGTCTACCTTCGCGATGACGCGCCAGTTCGCCAAAAGCCCAGCTTGTGGAGACCGGCGCCGGCGGGCAGACAAGGACAAACCACCATGTTGCCGCTGTCCCCCATCTCAAGGGCGTAAGGCGCTCGCCTCGCCCTTCGGCCAGTTGCGTACCCCCACGGACGCAGAATGGGACATCGGAACCGAGGTCAGCGCCCAACTCGGCGAGACGTGACAGTCCCAGCGGACGTGAGGCAAGCCGATCGAGGGCCCGCAGCACGGCGGCGGCATCCGCGCTTCCCCCCCCCAGGCCGGCACCTGCAGGGATTACCTTCTCCAGTTCGATGTGGCAGCCCCCACCCCCTGTTTGCTGGCGATACAGGTCTGCCGCACGCCAGGCGAGGTTGTCAGGACCCGGGGACAGAGCGTCATCGGAACAGGAGAGGCTAATCTCTTCCGCCCCGGTCACACAAACGGTGTCGTGGAGGCTAACGCTTTGAAAAAGACTCAGCAGATCATGAAAGCCATCCTGCCGCCGCGACAGGATCTTCAGGCCGAGGTTCAGTTTCGCATGGGCAAGCTCAAGAGGGCCATGTGAATTGTCCGTAAGTGACTGATGCGACACGTCTTGACCCTTATATAGGTGGTCTGTATGTTGGCCCATTCCGGAGTAAGGTAGTGCACCCTTCCGGTGCGCGCCGCCCTCCTTTCTCGGATATTCCTGCCGCCTTGGCGGTCATACTTTCATGAATCCACGCACTGACCCAAGACCGCGGCGTACCCGCCTGGTCGGCTTCTTGTTGCTTGTCCTGTTGCCGGTATCGGCCTCTGCCGACGCCGATGATGACTTCAAATTGGCGCGCAACTTGTTCCGCGACGCCGGTGATTATGCTACGGCGGCGCAGCTGTTGGCCGCCTTCATCCGCAACCATCCCTCCGCCCCGCAACAGGCGGATGCGCGGCTGTTACTGGCCCGCTCCTACGCGCGCAGTCAACGTTGTAGAGAGGCGGTGCCGGCCTTCGAAGACTTCTATCTGGGATACTCCGACCATCTGGAGGCGCCAGCGGCACGGCGTGAACGGTCCGACTGTCTGGTGAGAATGGGGAAATTCGGCACTGCCGCCACCGGATACGAAGACGTTCAGCGATTATACAGCGAAGCCCAATACGCTGCGGGGTCGCTGTTGTCGGCGGCATCCAGTTACGCCCGCGACGGCGATCTGGCCAACGCCATACGCGCCTACCAGAAACTGCTCGCCGACTACGCCACCAAATCCGAGGCTCGTAGAGGGCGCTACCGTTTGGCGCAACTGCGATTCGCCTCGGGCGATGCCGCTGGAGCATTGGCCTTGCTGGCTTCGATCGCGGCGTCGGGCCCGGGCAGCGAGGAGGCCCGTGACGGGTTGTTGCTGGCGGGTAATATTCACCTCGTACTCAATCGTCCCCAGGCAGCGGCGACCAGCTTTGATGGTCTGCACACCGCCTTCAAGGGCAGCGCCCAGAGTGACAGTGCGTATCTGGATCTGGCCGATTATTACCTGGCACGCAAAGCCTACGACGATGCCATCAGCCACTACGAACGGGCACTTGAGGGCATCGAGGGCGACATGGCCGCCCAGGCTCGTCTCGGCCATGCCAATGCGCTACGTCTCTCCGGTCAGGTCGCTGAGTCGCTGGCCGAATACGATGAGCTCGTTAGACCTGGCTCATCCGTTCTGGCACAGGCGCAGCTGGGTCAGGCGATCGCCCTCGGCAAAACGGATCGTTTTGGCGCTGCTGTCGGTCTGTTTCTGCAGTTGGCGCAGACCCCCTCCGGGGGCCCTCCCTCCGCCGTGACCGCCGCCGCCGTGCGCGAATTGGGTGCGTTGTATCGGCGCCAGGGCGATCTGGCTCGGGCGAACTCCTGGTTCCGGCGTTATCTCGACGACAGCGAGCGTTTCGCTGGTGCCTTTCCGGAGTCTACCGTCGAACGCGATCTGGTGCGTCTGCAATTAGCGCAGGTGCGCGACGCCAGTGGCTACTACGATGACGCCGTGCGCCGTTTCGCCGATCTCGGGCGGGACCCGGGCCCATTGGCGGCTGAGGCCCAGTATGGCCTCGCCGCCGCCCATGAAGGGGCAGACGCGCGCCGACTCGCCATCACCGAGTACGGCATTTTCCTCGAGCGTTATCCCAGCCACCCACGGGCGGCACAGGTACGACAACGAATCGAATATCTGCGCGAGTATACGATCCTCGACGCCGCCGGTCTGGCTCGAGCCCTGTCACAGAGTTACATCGATGAACTGTCCGGCACGTCACGGCAGCGGATTCGGCTGAATGTCGCCCGCGCCCTGCGCGACCATCAGGACTTTGCCAACGCGGTGCGCGCCTGGGAGACATTCGTCGCCTCGTATCCGGGAGACGGGGTGACGGCGGAAGCGCAGTTCTATCTTGCCGATTGCCTCTATCGTTTTTCCCGTCAGCGGCAACTGGAAGGTGATGCCGAGTTTGCCGACTCATTGCATGCTCTGGCCTTGCAGGAGGATCGCATCCTCGCCGATGCGGACGCCGGACGTTGGTCTCGCCTGGCCCGGTTACGACTGGTTGAGTCCATGGCGGCGACTGAGTCCGACACCGCCCGAACCCGGGTGTTGGAACAGGGCTACAGCGCCTTCCTGCAACAGCATCCGCTGACGGAGGAGACGACGGAGGCCAGGGCCCGGGCTCTTCTCGGTCTGGGTGACGCACGCAGAATGGCTGCACTCGCGGATTCAGCAAAGCTGAAGGAAGCCGACGAGGCCTATCGTCTTTTGCTGGTAGAGGCGGGG
>DPVW01000057.1:14322-20884 GCA_003529325.1 Candidatus Latescibacterota bacterium
TAGAGGCGGGGCAGTCCACACTTGCCAGACGAGCCCGATTCGGCCGTGCCGCCGTCGCCCTTCAGGGTGGCCAGAATGCCGCCGCCATCGACTCCCTGGCAACGCTGTTGCCGGTATTGACGGGCACAGCCCTGCAACCACAGGCCCTGGCGTTGCTGGCACAGGCTCTGGCGCGGGCGGACCGTCATCTCGAGGCGGCGACCCGGTTGAGCGAATTGTTGCTCGCCTTCCCTGATCACGACGGACGACGGGACGCACAAGAACTGCTGGGTGACACCTACCTGGCACTGGGGGATGCTGACCGTGCGGTTGAGCTGCTGTCATCGCTGGCCGGGGCTGATCCACAGGGGGATGTGGATGGCTCGTTGCGACTGCGCCTGGCCCAGGCACACCGACTCCGTGGCGACGCTGCCACGGCACTCAACATCTACGATCGCCTCCTGGCGCAGAACACGGGTCCCATCGACACCCTGCGCTTGGCGCGTGGGCGCATGTTGGCCAGATTGGGTCGCATCGATGAAGCCGTCGATGCCTTCGGCCTCGTACGCAGTGGACCGCTGCTGTCGGCGGCCCGTATCGGCGCGGCAGATCTGCACTTTGCCAGCGGCCAGTTTGAACAGGCGTCGGCTGCCTATACTCCCCTGTTGGCTGACACCGAGGATACCACCATCGTCGGTCGTGCCGTGGTCAGCCTGTATGAACTGGGACGACGGCAGGAGGCGGACGAGCTGGCCGATCGACACCGCAAGGAGTTCGGCAAGTATGGCATCTGGCCTTATCTCTTCCGCTTGTACGAGGGTCGATACTGGCTCGCTCGCCGGGAGTATGACAAAGCGCACGACGCCTTCGATGGCGTGGCTGAGGATGCGGCCAAAAACCCGGTCAGCATCGACATGGGCGACGGCGTACCGATCGTCATGCGACGCATGGCTCAGGACCCGCTCAGTGCCGGTTCCTTCTTTGCCGCCACGTCGGAGTGGGAAAAGATGCGCGCCGAACCGACGGAAGAGGGCACGTCGCAGGCGCTGCAGTCGCAATCAAACTTCGCCAGTCGATTTCCAGACTCCCCATTTTCGGCCGACATCTACATGCGCCTTGCAGAGTTTCAACTCGCCATCGAAAATCTGCTACCGGCAGCGGGGGCCTTCCGTCGGGTCGTGGATGGTAAACACGGAACCGCCGAGCAGCGACAGATCGCCGTGTGGCAATTGCTGCAGTGTTATTCCAAGCTTTCTCGTTGGGATGAGGCAATGCGCATTGCCCGGCGAATTCAGAGCGAGTTTCCTGATCATCCGCGGGTAACGGCCGTACAATTGGAGATTGGCTACATTCTCATGAACATGGGTCAGCACGCCCAGGCGATCACCGCGCTGCAGAATGTGCTGGAGTGGGCCGAAGGAGAGGACGCCGCCGAAGCCCGGTACTACATCGGTCAGGCATATCAGAACATGGCCGAATACCGCAAGGCGATTACGGCCTTTTACGAGGTCGGGTTCTACGGTGCCGACGCCAGCACGCAGTGGATTAACACCGCCGACTTCCAGCGAGCCCAGTGCAATGAGGTGCTGGGTGAATTTGAACAAGCCCGCAGGATCTACAACATCATTATCAGGCGTGAGGGCGGCGCCAGCGAATGGGGTGGACTCGCACGGCAGAAGATTGAATCGTTGCCACCACCACCACCGAGCGGAAATTAGGTCGTTTCCCCCGAGCCGAGGCCGAACCAATGGATATCAGCCTGCTGCGCAAAGTACCGTTGTTCGAGGTCTTGAAAGACGAAGATCTCGAGGCCATCGCGCGGGTCACGATCTCCCGCTCATACGACAAAGATCAGGTCATCATCCTCGCCGAAGAGGAGGGGGATGCGCTATTCATCATCGCCCATGGCCAGGTCAAGGTGAGCATCGTCTCGGAGGATGGGCGAGAGGTCATTCTGTCGCTGCTGGGAGAGGGTGCCGTCTTCGGCGAATTGTCCCTGCTCGACGGCAAGCCTCGATCGGCGAATGTCGTCGCCACTCAGGACATGGAACTCTACATGGTACGTAGAGCGGACTTTCTACAATTGATCTACAAGGTACCGCAGATTGCCGTGGGCCTGCTGGCAGAACTGGCGGCGCGACTGCGCAAGACGGATCGCAAGATCGAAGGCCTGGCGCTGCTAGATGTAACGAGCCGCATCTCGGAGACCCTGCTGCAACTGGCCGACGAACAGGGCACCGAGATCGAACTCGGGGTCACCCTCGCCTCGAGACCGACACACCAGCAGCTGGCCAACATGTCCGGCACAACCCGCGAGACCGTATCCCGGGTGCTGAAACGGCTCGAAGGTCAGGGCTACATTTCGGTGGAGGGTCGGTCGATCACGATTCTGCGTGAGGAAAATCGCAACAGTTGAGCGCAACCGACATATGGCCGCACGCAAGAATCGCTTCCTGTTACTAACGCAGGACCCCCGTCTCGTCGACGCCTGCACCGCTGCACTGCAGGATCGACCCGCCGAGGTCGTCCCTGTGCGCGACGCCGCGAAGCTGGGGCCGTTGCTCAACCGGCAGGCCGATCTTGTATTCGTCGATCTGAATCTTCCGGATCGCACACTAGAAACAGTCGCCGATGAACTGGCAGACAAAGGAGAACTGCCGACGATCCTGTTGGCTACGGGAGCCACCGAAACCTGGGACCGGCTCTCCCGAGGGGGTGTGCTGGAAAAGGTCACCACCGTACCAATAGAGGCGGAGCAACTCACGACGCTGGTCGACGAACTGCTCGAACGCAGCCGTTTCCTGCACGAACAACTCGTCGGCGAATCAAGTTCCATCCAGGAGCTCCGCGAACGGGTCCTGCTTATTGGACCGACACCGATGACGGTGCTCATCTCCGGTGAGTCGGGTACCGGCAAGGATGTTGTGGCGCGCGCGTTACATCATTACAGTGGCCGCGACGGCGCCCCATTCAAGCCGATAAACTGCGCCGCTATTCCGGAGAATCTTCTTGAAAATGAGCTCTTTGGTCATGAGAAGGGCGCCTTTACCGATGCCCGATCACAAACACGTGGCCTCTTTGAGCAAGCCGATGGCGGCACCGTATTTCTCGACGAAATCGGCGAGATGGCTTTGTCCGCACAGGTGCGTCTGTTACGTGTTTTGGAAGAGCGCTCCGTGACCCGCATCGGCGGCGATACCTCGATCCCGGTGGACGTCCGCGTCTTGGCAGCCAGCAACAAGGATTTATTGTCGGCGGTCTCCCAGGGAGCATTTCGGCGCGATCTCTATCACCGGCTCAAAGTTGTCGAGCTGCCGCTGCCACCGTTGCGCGAACGGCGGCACGACATTCCCCTCCTGGTGCAACACTTCGTCGACCTGCTGAGTCGCGAACAACGTGGTGTTCGCTTTGAGGGTATTTCAGCTGAAGCGATGGATCTGCTGTTCGAATACGACTGGCCCGGCAATGTGCGCGAATTGCGGAATCTGGTCGAACAGCTGGTCTTTCTCGGACCGCGTGGACAGGTGTTGCCGCAGGACGTTCTGCCCCATCTCGAAGCACCACCCACTAGGGGTCGCCATCTACCCGTGCCGACGGACAAAACCCCGGATCAATCTGAGCGTGAACTCATCTACTTCGCGCTGCTCGACCTCAAACGCGAGGTCGCCGAAGTGCGTGGTCTGTTGGAGGATCGGGAGCTGGACGGGGCGAAGCCACTGGCGCGAGCGATCTATTCATTCGAGGGGACCGATGACGCCCGGGGCAAAGAGATTCGCCCCGGGCCAGTCGCTGCGGTTGGTCGGACTGAGTCTGCGCAGGATCCGACGACGTCGCTGAGGGATCTGGAGCGTATGGCCATCGAACGCGCTCTTGAGCAGGTCGATCACAATCGGCGCAAGGCGGCGGAACTGCTCGGCATTGGTGAGCGTACCCTGTATCGCAAACTCGACGAGTACGGCTTAAGATGAAGACGTCTCATCGACTCGGTGTCACCCTGGTCCTGGCGCTGGCGTTGCTGCCCGCAATGCCCGTGGTGGCGACACCGGACAGCGATGGCGTCGCCCGCTTCGAGGAACTGAGCCGCGCTTTCCGCTCTGTCTATGAGCAGGTCGCCCCCGCCGTGGTCTTGATCCGCACCTCAGGCGCCATTGAACGACGACTGCCGCGGTTCCACCCAATCCCGCCAGAAGAGGAATTCAGCGGCCTGGGATCAGGGGTCATCGTCTCCGCCGATGGTTATATCCTGTCCAATCACCACGTCATCCGTGACGCCGACTCGATCGAGGTCACCTTGTACGATCAGCGCCGACTCACAGCCTATGTCGTCGGAGTGGATTCCCTCATCGACATCGCCCTGCTCAAGGTGGAGGCCCACGATCTGCCGACGGCGGCGTTGGGCCAATCGGCGGAACTTCAGATCGGCGACTGGGTACTGGCCATCGGCTTCCCACTGGGAATGGGGACAACCCTGACGCACGGCATCGTCAGTGCACTCGGCCGGCAGGCGGCGGTGATCCGTCCCGACTATAGCATCGAAAGTTTTATTCAGACGAATGCCGTCATCAATCCAGGAAATTCCGGCGGTCCACTGCTCGATCTGCATGGCCGGGTGGTCGGCATCAACACGGCGATCTCGACAAAGACGGGATACTTCATGGGGTACGGACTGGCTGTGCCCATCGATCTGGCCCATGAAGCGATGGACGACTTTCTCCAGTACGGCCGCGTCGTGCGTGGTTATCTGGGCATTCACATGGACAAGGTCGACGCGCGACTGGTCCGCGAGCAGAATCTGACCCTCGAGCCGCCGCGTGGCGTGTACATCGACAGCATCGAGACAGAAACCCCCGCGGCGCGCAGCGAACTGGCACAGGGGGACGTCCTGCTCGCCGTCGATGGCGAACCGGTGAACGAACCCAACGAAGTGCAGACCCTGATCTACGGTCGTGACCCGGGGGAGGTCGTCGACCTCGTCATCCTCCGCGATGGTGTGGAGCAGAACGTGGAGATCCTGCTGGGAGAACGCGAACAGGATCGTGTCCTGGCTCAGGGCCATCGTCGTGTCGAACAACTGGGATTGACGGTGGCCGCTCTCGATGGAACTCTGGCGCGTGAACTGGGGTTCACCGAGCAGGTTGCACGGCGACTCGAGCTCCACAGGGGAGCCATCGTCGTCGTCGATATCGATCCACACAGCGCTGCGGCTGAACGTGGCCTGCAGATCAACGACGTGATCACCGAAATCGACCAGTTGAAAGTCGAGTCATTGGACGAATTCATGCGCTTCGTCTCTCACCTCGAAGCAGGCAAATCCGCCCTGTTCTGGTTCTGGCGGCGCGATCAAGGCGTCGACGTGCGCGCCTTGCCCATCTCTCCGACAGAGTAGGATTCGTCGAGCATGGCACATGTATCCTTGAATGGCGCCGATGCGCTACTCATCGTCGGTGATTCTGAACGCAATTCCGACCTCTACTGGGCGACCCGTTTCAGTGCCCCTGATGCATTCATCTACGTCGCTGGCGCCGACGTCGCCTGGGTCCTGGTCAAGGATCTTGAACTCGACCGTGCCCGTGAGCAGGTGCGGGATGCAGAAGTCGTGTCCAGCAGTCTCTACGAACGCCGTCTCGGTGACAACCCGTCCCCTGTCGGCGTGCTCGGAGAATTCCTCCGTGAACGGGAGCTGCGACGGCTGCTGGTGCCGGAGGATTTCCCAGTGGGCACCGCAGACCGGCTGCGCGATGCCGGCTTCGAGTTGGATCTGGCGGCGCTACCGTTGTTCCCGGCGCGGGCTTATAAGAGCACCGAGGAGATCGATGCCATCGCCACCGCCCAGTGCGCCGCCGAGGCGGGTATGGCCGCTGCCGTCAGCGCCCTGAGAGAGGCCCGTATCGATGGTGAAGGACTCGTCCTCGATGGTGTTGCCTTAACGTCACAGGAGATTCGACGCCGCATCCATCACGCCTTGCTCGAACAGGATTGTGTCGCCCACCACACCATCGTCGCTGGCGGCGAACAAGCCATCGACCCGCACCAGGCCGGCCATGGACCACTCCCCGCCCACAGTCCGATTATTATCGATATCTTCCCCCAGCACACGCCCAGCGGTTATTACGGTGACATTACCCGCACCTTCGTCCGCGGCACGGTCAGCCCTGCCGTGCAACGTCTGTACGACACCGTCGCCGACGCCCAGAATCGCGCCCTTTTACAGATCCGAGACGGCGTCGATGGTCGCACGATACATGATGGCGTCTGCGAGGTATTCGCCAGTGCCGGTTTCGAGACGGGTGAACGAGATGGCCGCATGCAGGGATTTTTCCATGGCACCGGTCATGGTGTGGGGCTTGACATCCACGAGGCGCCGGCGTTGTCGCGGCGCACCAGTGTGCTCGGGGTGGATCATGTCGTCACCGTGGAACCCGGACTGTATTACGTCGGTGTCGGCGGCGTCCGTATCGAGGATCTCGTCGTCGTCGAGGCTGCCGGCTACCGCAACCTGACAACCTTCCCAAAGGTATTGGCACTCTGACTGACAACTGTCGCGGACCGCATTGGGACCTTCGGACAGACTGGTAAACAGCAG